>JAGWGO010000212.1 GCA_028867395.1 Nitrososphaerota archaeon
TGACGTAGCGTTTGAGAAGTTGTTAAAGGAAAGAGTAGAGTTTGACTTGACTGACGTAGCGTTTGAGAAGTTGTTAAAGGAAAGAGTAGAGTTTGTTTCAGTAGAGTTTGAGAATTGGTTGAAGCTAAGATGACCTGTGCCATTATTGTTTGCGGTACTATTAACTGTTGTATCAACAGTCTGGTTAGATTCTGCAGCATATGCAGCAGCAATAAAACTTGGAGAAAGTGAAACTGGAGTTGCAACAACTGATGAAATTATTATGAACATGAAAAAGAGGGATAAAATTTTACGAGAGTTATAAATTCTGATTTCGTCATTTTCAGATTTCACTAGGAGGTATGCCGAAAATGGTACTAGTATCAAAAAGATTACAGGATCATTAGGACTAATTGTATCATGAACAAATTCCCAAAATCCGTTTTGGGAAATGATATTCTCCGAAATTATTTTCGCATTCTGAGGATGAGGAAGAGAAATATTTTTCTCCACATTTCCAATTAATTGCTCATAGGTAGATTTCTTGAAATTGTTTTCAAGACTTGCAACTGTCTTGACAAAAGATAATTCTTGACTTTCCATAAAATTAAATAGATTGATTTCGTTGGATTGATGATTCCATGCAATATCTCTTGTAATTCCCTTCTCACTAATTCTAATTCTATCAAAATTCCAAATTCTATCAAAGGTTGTTTGGATTTCAGAGTTTTGTTTTACTATCGAGACCAAGTTTTGATTTTGGTCATCAACGGTAAGCGATATTTTCTCTGACAAGCTAACTTGGATTGCTTTTGGCGAGCTTATTTCGATCTCTGCGTTTTGGAGTTGAACAGAAGAAGATTTGGTATCAGCAACTCCAATATTTTCAGACAAATTTACCGAGAAAGTTTTTTTGTTCGAGTCACCTTTGTTCTCAACAAATTGAGTTTTTGCTTGCAATTCTTTTTTATCATATGGTGTCCAAATCATGGAATCAGCATTTGCAATACTTAACGAAGTCGTCAATACTAGGATCAAAAATATGGCAATGACTGATTTCTCAAATCGCTTATTTGTCAATATTTATAGTCAGAATCTGGAGAATCTTAAGACGAATGGAATTTTATAAACCACTTATGATCCGAATTGGCAGAATAAGACACAGGTAGTACCACTTTGGAATGTCTCTTTTAATAAACCATCAAAGTCGTTAAACGAAATTTTTACCTAGCGTACGCTTGTCATTCCATGGTTTGCCTGAGGGTCGATTGTTTACTACCATGATATTGTCACATCACAAGGCAGATTATAATGAGGAATGGAAAAATCTCAATTAGTAACCATTCGTGAATTTACAAATAATTCTTGATACTTCTCGAGCAATTGCATCCAGTTAGGATCACAGATTAAGGTTCTTAGTTCTTGGATGTGAATTTGAGAGAGTCACGGTAAAGATATGAAAAACTTGATGACGTCTACAGAGTATTTCTTAATATGGCATCATTTATGGTGTGGCTGTGGTGGTGTATGTGGATTTGTATGGGGAGATGGGTTCCCACATTGGTTTGAAGTTTGCACTTCAACATCGCCTTGAGTAACCTGTCCTGGGTTGGAGTAAATTTGATTCCCGTTATTGTCAAAGATTGCAATTTGGAACAAGTCTGGATTAGACGTGGTGTCTGCTCTGTCTGCCGTAGTTACAGAAAATGTATAACCGCTAACACCATTTACTGTTGCTTTTCCAGTAAAAGTTACGCTACCATCTGAATTGAGAGATAAGGTTTGTATCAACACACTTTGTAGATTTTTATTTTGTGATTGGTCGCTGTACTGTACACTGCCTTGCAAGTTATTGCCGCTACCTGGTTGCACGTTAAACGTAAAGCTAGTACTGGATCCAACTGAGCCTTGACCATGAGTGGAGATTATCTGACCGTTACCATTTCCTTGCGTGGGAAGGTTTGATGGAAAACCATAATCAAAGTTGATTGTTGAGCCTTGTTCTATGTGTATGCTCTGCGCTATAAATGCTCCAGTTGCTTGAGTGTTCCTCTCAAAGTGAATCTGATCATTTGGTGCATACATGTTAGCGTTTACATTAGACATCTGTTGGATATGAATCTGAGATCCTGCATAGAACAGTACCTGATCTGCCCTTAAAGTAGGATTCAACGTTGTTCCCTGTCCTGTATTAATTGAACTTTTTACAAATACATAAGATGGGCCGTCAAATTTCAGCGTTACAGAGTTACCTGTTGATAATGAATTGATGTTGTATATACCTCCACTAAATTCGAGGGTTACACTATTTCCTGCCGAGATATTATTATAATTACCAGGTGTTATGGTTTGAGATCCAGAATTTACATTGATGTTCGATGACCCTACAGTACATAAAAGTGGGAAGGGTGGCAGTGAGGCTAATACAGGAAGTAATAGGGGTGTGGTCTTGGTTCCTACCAATACTCCTTGCCCAAGTTGAATTGAATTGTAAAAGACTGGACCTGTGACAACGTTCTGCTCTAGATGAATTTGATCACCTACAACATCAGAGGAGGGCAATGCTGAATTCTGTTCTATATGAATCTGACCTTTATTTTGTAACCCTACATTTCCTCCTGTGATTATGGTATTTTGTTCAAGATGTACTTGCTGCGTTCCAAATATCACATACCCCATTATCTGATTAATAGTAGGTGTTATAACAGTAAAGGGAGCGGTGGGTGAGTTGGTGCTGTCAGTTGCTGTTACTGTATTGACACCTGTTGATGTCGGCACTGTAAAGATTGCAGTGAAGCTGCCTGTTGGACTGGAGGTTGTAGTAGCTATCCCATTGTTTCCAGGATAGTTTATCGTAATGGTATGTGAGGGTAAAAAGCCCGTGCCCGTGACAGTTATGGAAGTTCCGACAGGACCGGACGTTGGGCTCAATGTAATACCTGCTTGTGTTATAACAGTAAAGGGAGCGGTGGGTGAGTTGGTGCTGTCAGTTGCTGTTACTGTATTGACACCTGTTGATGTCGGCACTGTAAAGATTGCAGTGAAGCTGCCTGTTGGACTGGAGGTTGTAGTAGCTATCCCATTG
>JAGWGO010000213.1 GCA_028867395.1 Nitrososphaerota archaeon
CATGCCACCAGTGCGAGTATCGTAGCAGAGGCTATGAATAACTCAGAATTGTGAATCATTGTAGATTCGTATGCAGTTGATCCTAAAGTAACAAGAACAGCTGGAATCAATAGCCATGCGCTAAACTTTTTCATCTCAGATGGTGGGATTTGCATTGAAGACCTCTGTGCTCGCTCTTTGTTCTTACTATTTAATTTCTGATTAACATAGTTAATCTTTTTTTAAATTCAACCTTGACCTATCATTCCATAAAATATTTTGTAAGCATATTACGATCAGGTGCTATGCATTGTGCAATCAAATGTAGTTGATTGCAATATGAAAAAAATTTAATTGTAAATCCACGGAGTTTTGTCTGGCTAAGACTCTGGAATTATAGAATAATTCACAGTCGACTCCGCGGATTGTTTTATGTTGTGTCATGAAAATATTTAATGGTTGATTGTCAATTTTAAATAATATCATAACACAATTGGAAATCAAATGGTCTGGTTAAGAAGATGCACTCACTACTTGTTCATAGTAGTGGTAGCAGTAAACTCGACCTTGTTGACAATCAACACGGGAGATTATGAGTTCTACACGGACTGGGCATGGACATCGTTTGTCATATTTACGATGGGTCAAGCGTTGATGCTCATTGTGGGTGCTTCTTACTATCTTACATTCACTGGTGTTCCAGGAACAGCAACATACTATGCACTGATAATGACAGTGTATACATGGGTTGCAAAAGGCGCTTGGTTCTCGCTAGGATATCCGTACAGCTTCATCGTTGTACCGGTATGGATTCCATCGGCTGTGCTGATGGACCTCGCGTATTGGGCCACCAAGAGAAACAAACACATGTTGATCTTGGTCGGCGGAGTCTTGGCCGGAATGTCGATGGCCATGTTCAACATGGTAAATCTATTGACAATAGACGACCCGCTTGAAATGGCCTTCAAGTATCCAAGAACCACTTTACCTCCATACATGACTCCAATAGAACCTCAAGTAGGCAAGTTCTATGATAGTCCTGTAGCGCTGGGTGCAGGCGCGTCTGCAGTCTTGGCGCCTACAATGGCGGCATTAGGTTGCAAGCTAACAACCTGGACTTACAGATGGATGGCAGCCTGGTCCAAGTGGGACTAGCCTCCCTTTTTCTTTTCTATTCTACCGGAATTAATGACAAAATACTCTATTTTGTGCCCATTTTCGGATCTAAAAATACAATTCCAGTTCCATATTCGTAGTATTAAGACCTGTTTACATTAGGTTGTTTTATTCATCTTGCTTACCTTTGTCCCGTCGGAAAAGGCCACGAGGATGCATCCCCCTATCACTACAGCGGCAATCAATCCACCGACAATTCCCTCAACTGAATGATTTATCTTTTCTATGAAGACAAGCGACAAAAATGCAGCCGCAGCTATTCCCAGTCCAATGTAATACATTGCCTTATTCATGTTAGAACCTTTGAGACAATTACATGCATGATTACTATTAAGACTAGGTTAACTGAGTTAGGTTGGAATTTTATATTGTCGTGATCAAAAGCTTTCGTCAAGAATATAATAATTTGAAAAATCTAAATCGATTGCGTGATGATTTCATGTCATGGCTAGGTTCTAATCCTTGCAATCTTACGAATTTCACCCTCTAGTAAAATGATTCCTATAACACCACCAAGAACAATTGCTGAGCCAACTCCCATATAGAAAAAGACACTAACTACCACCTCACCCATTGATTGATTAAACATTTTTCTCATGATTAGTTTCCATTTCATTTTATTATATTTAGATTAACAATGTTAGGCATGTTCTAAATACTAGATCAATTCTTTTTTTATTTACTATATACCATACTGCGGGCTCATCAAAATCAATTAAATAATATTATTGCTCATTTCAAAAAGAAAATATCAATGAAAGGCTAATTATATCACAAAAGGAACAATTGTGCTAAGATCAGGAGATGTGATCACCTTGTCCGATTTTTCCTTTATAATGTCATCCTTTGGCATCATGGCTATTCCTAACCCTGCGCGCTCTATCATGCACAGGTCAGAAACTGTATCTCCAACAACAATTGTGTTTGAAAGATGGATGTTAAATTTCTGAGCCATTCTTTCCAACTGATATCTCTTACATACAGATAACTTGCAGTTGCAACCTATCTTCTCCCACCCTAACGGCATAGATACTCCACCAGTCAAAGAATGGTTTTCATCGCTCTGAAGAACGTTTGCTACTGAGAAATCAAGGTCCATCTTCTTTCTCAAATAATCGCAAGCTAGTGTGTAGCTGTCACTTATTATGCCCACAACATTGTTGTGCGCTTTGAGCTCGTAAATCGTACTACGCCAATTTATGTACCATCATACAAAACTGATTTTATTTTTTTAAGGCTTACAAAACCTGTCTTTGTGAGCAGGAATTCTACGACTGAGATTATATTTTCAGTACCAATAGAGATAGGACTATTTTTTACTGGAAGTGAGATGAGGGAGTATTTTGATGTCTTTACATGTGAACCATCACGCTCTAAATATGCATTGTATGGACAGTCTGACAAGGGTAAGCTTTGCAAATTTGCGATGGTTGTTCCAAATGCAGGAAAAGTAACTGCCCGCTCCTATTTGGAGGGAAAACTATGCATAAAAATCCAAAATGAACTTGATACTGGGATATCCATAGGCAAGATTGTGTTTCCCATACTGGATCACAACATATGCTACCATAAAGCAGATGCCGTCTACGACGATTTGAATCTAATAGTAAAGGAAAGATGAGGGGTGCAAATTGCAGAGGTTGTACAACAAAGTAACACAATACCACAAGGATGGTCGACATCTCCCCGCACAATGAAAAAAATTGATATAAAATTTTCTATGGAGATGGGTTTTGACTGAACAACAGGCACACTCAACGTTCTAGGTCACCACATCTCAATTGACTCACTAATAATTGCAGCTGTCATCATGACGGCTGGAGTGGTTTTAGCAAAGATAGCCAGGTGCTCTTTAGGAAATATTTTGGGCCTCACTT
>JAGWGO010000214.1 GCA_028867395.1 Nitrososphaerota archaeon
AAGATTACAGGTATAAACAAGTGAATCGGTTAACAAACTTGAACCTAGCTAATTGACAACTTCATAAAACATGGGCTTGGGAGGAGTCTCCATGTAAGAGTGTCCCTTGGATTGGATCCTGAAATGCTCTTGTGTCTGATGCATTTTTTCAAACTTTTCTTGATTCTCAAATTCTACTAACATGGCGTGCTTGCCTGTACGGGTCGCCAATAGCCTTCTATTAACAAATCCATCGAATTTGGACAGATCCTTGTTGGATTCATTTACCCATTTTTTGAATTCTTCTTCCATTCCTTTTTTTAGTTGAACCTCAACTACAGCTACGAACACATTGAACCTTGGCGTAAATGGATTTAAGAGGATTTCTCATATTCCCATTTCCAGCTAGATCAAAGTTTGCGCAGTAATGCTAAATACAGGATTACTAGCGACTAAGCATATGAATGAGAAACTCATGATATTTGGGGCAATTGCAGCGGCCATAGTTGTTATGACCACTCTTGTATTCCCATTCTGGAATCTCATTCCAAACACAGTGACTGAAACGGTTACAGTAAGAGAAGTAGACCAGAGTGGTTGCTATGTTGAGACATCAGATCATTTTGTGATACATGTTCCTCCGTGTCATGCACAAGTGGGACAAAACATTACGGCTACATTTGATGCCAAGGTAAGAGAGCGAGAAAAACAGATCTAAAGTAACTTCAGATCTTTTGTGACCTTGTCAATGATATCTTCTGGAGCAGGACCAATCGAGATACAAGTTACTGTTCCAGGTTCAATCTGAGTGTGACCGGCATCTGTAACCTCAGACCAAGGTAGACCAAGCGATATCGCGTGTTTTTTCACCTCGTCTAGTTCAGACAAACTAGAAACCTTTACCACCACTTTTTCTTGACCAAACTTAGTCCATGTGTCATACCATTCTCCGTTAGACTTTCTG
The DNA here is from genome assembly GCA_028867395.1 of Nitrososphaerota archaeon. Taxonomy (GTDB): domain Archaea; phylum Thermoproteota; class Nitrososphaeria; order Nitrososphaerales; family Nitrosopumilaceae; genus Nitrosotalea. Next base: position 944 of record JAGWGO010000214.1, read on the forward strand.
ACATGTTCTGCACCCAAGACACATGCATGTCCCACCTGAGCTGCAATCTTTCCAGTACCCATACCTAGATCTCGTCTAACTACTATTACCTGCTTTATAGAACTCATACCAATTTTGAATGACAATAGGGCCATGTTAAACTTTTGAACCTATGTCTTTTTGGTTGGCAACACCAAGGGTGTGTTTTGTCATGTTACAAACAGGTAGTTATATCTAAAGATAAAAGTAATAATCACATGAGGACAGGTCAGAAAATCATCAAACCGTTATGCTCACTCTGTTTTACAGAGATGAGATTTGTGGAGGGTGATATGATATTTGGTGACAAGTGGTTCCACAAAGAGTGTGCGCCAAAGTATAGAGTGTACGCCTTATCAAACAAGCAAACATGCTCCAAGAGTTGGAAGCATACATTTGATGTTTGATATAAATAATTGATATAAAGTAACAGTTTGTGGATTACGACGTAGTAGTTGCAGGTGGAAGTGTTGCAGGCCTCTTGTGTGCAAGAGAGGTTGCCGCTCAGAACCACAAAGTGCTTGTAATAGAGGAAGATTACGAGATTGGTACACCTGAACATTGCGGCGGACTTGTAAGCATACCCGCAATGGATGATCTTGGAATCATACCAATGAGGGCTACGCTTGATAACAAGATAAGATCGGCACGTATGATATCACCATCAGGAAAGGAAGTTACCCTCGATGCAAGGCCCCAACAGGTCATAGTGCTGGATAGACGAGAGTTTGACAAACAAATTGCTCATCAGGCCAAGATAAACGGTGCTGAGATACGTGTTAGGACGTCGCTTAAAGAGATAACCAGAGAAGGTGTTCGGACAAGCGATGGGTGCATCAAATGCAAGATAGTAGTTGATGCAAGAGGGGTTGCATCCCTTATCAACAAAGATAGAACAGGAACATTACAATCTGCACAATACGAAGTCTATGCAGACTGGATTGACAAGGAAAGAGTCGAGGTATATCTTGATCAAAAAAAATATCCAGGATTCTTTGCATGGATTATACCAACAAGACGCGACGAGGCTAAAGTCGGTGTTGCAGGCAGAGGAATCAACCCTGCTAATGTTCTAGAGGAATTTTTGAAACAGAAAGGAAGTTATTCTACCGTAAGAAAGATCTTCGCGCCCATATGGATAAAGGGACCAATCAAAGAATTCGTGGCAAAAAACATGGTGATTGTCGGAGATGCCGCTGGCCAAGCAAAGCCGACTACTGCGGGAGGGATTTATTCTTCAGGACTTGGAGGCATATTTGCTGGGAAATCCATATCTAGATTTTTAAATATTGGAAAGGAGAGTGAGTTGCTAAAATATCAAAAAGAATGGACAGATAAATTTGGAAAAGAATTTAGTCATATGCTTCTTGCGAGATCCCTTCTTGAAAGACTGGATAACAAGTCAATTGACGACCTTTTCGAATCAATTACTCCCGACGTGTTAAATGAGATTTCAAAGGATGGGAGTTTTGATTTTCATACAACGTCTGTTGCAAAACTTTTAGGAATAAAGGGTTCTGTAAAAGCAGTTCAGGCAATTTTTGGAAATGAGTTAAGACGGCTTTTAGGTTAAAGTTTCTGTAAACGATAAGGAAGATATAAATTCGGTACAAATTCAGTTTCAACCATGTCATCATCTATTGCCTTGCCGGTATGCAGTTCATGCCATAGGCCAATAATGCCTAATGATAAATGTGTGAAATTCAACTGCCCAAGCTGTGGTTCTGTGCTGCTTTGGAGATGTGAGAGTTGCAGAGAGGCTGCAAGAAGATATACCTGCAAGTCGTGCAATTTTGAAGGACCATAAAGAAGATGCCAAGACTAACACTACGAGCAAAAATTTTGCCAACGGGTACTGAGATCGATCTTGATGAGATCGCAAAAAAAATCAACTCGGCACTACAGGACGGTATCACAATGTCAAGATATGCAAAGGAGCCTCTTGCTTTTGGTCTCTACTTTATTAATGCCGAATTCGCCCTAGAAGATAAGGAAGG
>JAGWGO010000215.1 GCA_028867395.1 Nitrososphaerota archaeon
AAACCTTGCACTGGCTCTTGCGAGTACTGGTGCAAAGGTTGGAGTCTTGGATGCTGACATTTACGGTCCAAGTGTGCCGCTCATGCTTGGGATGGGAAAAGCAGCAATGGAAGTTGAAAACAACAAACTACAACCTGCAGAATCACACGGACTCAAGGTTGTATCTTTTGGGTTCTTTGCAGACCAAGAACATCAGGCTGCAATTTATCGAGGTCCTATAATTTCAGGAATCTTAAAACAATTTTTGGTAGATACAAACTGGAGTGATCTTGACTATCTCCTAGTAGACCTTCCTCCAGGTACCGGAGATATACCATTGACGCTTGCTCAAACTATTCCAATTACTGGAATAGTTGTGGTAACAACGCCTCAAGATGTGGCAAGCAACGTCGCAGTAAAGGCGTTTGGAATGTTCCAAAAACTCAACGTGCCAATCATAGGCGTAATTGAAAACATGAGTTACTTCAAATGCAACAAGTGTAACACGGAGCATTATATTTTTGGCAAGGATGGTGCAAAAAGAATGAGCGAAAAATATGGTCTACCATTCTTGGGAGGGATCCCATTAAACCCAAATATCATGGAAAGCTCTGATAGTGGCAGACCGGTGCTTGTGACCGATCCTAACTCACCTCACGCTCAAGCCTTTATGGTAGTGGCAAAGAATGTTGCAGCACGATGTAGTGTGATTGCAAACCAACTTGGCGAGGAAATGAAGGCCGAGGCAACTACATAAAAAGAGAACAATCTAAGGTATCTTGTGCGTCTTCCAGAAAACCTCCGCGAGAGCCTCAAAAGACCTCTAGGCCTACTTCTCAAAGACTCTAAGGTAACAAAAGAAAATATCTTGAAAAACATTCCAAAAGAGGCCTTTCTGATTACTGTGGGAGATGCCACCACTGAGAAGATGATAAAATTAGGGCTTGATCCGTCTATACAAATTGTCGACTCGGTAGAGAAGAGGCGCAAGAGAGATTTACCAGAAGGAAGAGTACAAACAACTCTTCACTGCAACAATCCTGCAGCCGAGATAACAGAAGAAAGTATTACTGTGATAAAAAAAGGATTCAAGGAAGTAGTACCAGTGCGAATAATAGTAAATGGCGAGGAGGATCTTCTCGTTTTGCCTGTTGTGGTCTACGCTCCAGAAAATTCTGTTGTCATGTACGGACAACCAAATGAGGGCCTTGTCATTGTAGCAATAAATCAAAAGATAAAAGACAACGCAAAAAAGATAATGGCTTTGATGGCCTGATACTCTAGTTTTATGAAATTAAAATTAGATACTGGGTTTTCTTTTCATCATGATTACTACTGCAGCGCCACCACCTGCCGCAACAGCGATACCGATCCCAACGTAAATCGTAGTGCTGTCAGAAGGACCAACTTGAGGCGGTGGAACGATTACTTTGAACTCTCCTATCGCAATTGGGCTGCCTGGGCCATACTCTGATGTGGGATAATCGGCGCGGAAAAATACCGGAAAGAGTCCATCATTTGGAAAGGCGTAATTTACTGAAAAACTTCCATTCGTTACCGTTATCTTACTAAAGTTATAGTAACCACTCCCTCCTGTAAATCCAACAACATTGCTAACAGTAACTGACGCAACATAGTTTTGCACCATCTTGCCAGTCGTTGCGTTTATTACCGAAAATTCTAGCGTTGTAAAGCCATTAATAGCTGGGCTTGAGGGAGAATAGGAAAACTGCAAGGTCGCACCGTTTTGAGTTACCTGCTGGACAGGACTAGTTTCCTGTGCATGAGCTTCAGAAACTAGTGACGGTATGATGTAGATCACAAACAATAGCGAAACCATGGGTAAAAGTGACCTTGGCAACTCATCTTGCCTATGCTAATCTAGGCTTTTAACGCTTTAGAGACTATTTATGATGTAAGAATCTTTGGTAATGTCGGGTATGATGAGCCGGTGGCTGTATGATTTGTGATTAAGCTACACAATTTCTGACCCTCTTTACCAATTTGTTGGTAAAACTGAAAAAATACACCTACTCTAACACGATTATTGACAATTCCAATTAAACCGCCTCTGAAGAATCAAGGGTGTGAGGCTCGATCAAGACCTACGATTTACAATCCTTGAAAAAGTTGGAGTGTATTCAACTAGGTTTGGGATTGCAGAGCCAAAAGCAGTGTTGAGCACAAGAGAGGTTCTAGATCTTCCAAAGGAAATAACTCAGGGCAGGAGGACATCAGCTTACAAGTACTTGGGAGTATCATATCTACAACACAACTTGGTGTTTATCAATGTCAAGAAAATACCTGATGACAAGACTCTTGAAAACACCATAGTGCACGAACTTATTCACTTGAGATTTCCATATCTTAGCCATGGTAGGCGTTTCAACAGACTTGTCAGGCAGGGATTGGCAGGAAAAAATTTTAAACCATACAAAAAAAGGGCATAAAAATTATAGTTGATTTAATTTTAAATGTATATCAGTGTGACATTCCGTGCAAAAAGTAAGATAAATTTACATAAATACTCCATCCGAGCTTAACTTTTTGGATGACGCTCAAAGAGGTTGCAGTGCCTGTTGGGGCGTCCATTATCTCGTTTGTAGTTGCAGCAGCGCTTGCTGGATGGGTATCAAAGCAAAAGCCTGGCACTCAACAAATGCTTGACATATCAAATGCCGTTCGAGATGGAGCCATGGCATTTTTGAAGCGTGAGTTTAAGATAGTTATTCCGATCGCAATAGGAATTGCTGTAATCATAGGAGTCGCAATTGGTTTCTCAAATGGAATTGCTTTTGCAGTGGGGGCAGGACTCTCTGCAATTGCTGGCTTGATTGCTCTCAAGATAACAGTAAAGGCCGCAGTAAGGGCAGCCAACTCTTCAGGAAAGGGACTTGGGCATACATTTGCACTTGCATTTAGAGGCGGAGCCACCGTGGGATTGGTAGTTCCTGCA
>JAGWGO010000216.1 GCA_028867395.1 Nitrososphaerota archaeon
ATTGCCGGTCTTACGAATCCTCAGATGACAATAAAACAAGGCTCGTACTTTGCCACAGAAAAGTTTGTCATGACAAAGCCAGGTACTGCTACAATATACGCATCTGCACCTTCGATGCAGCCTGTATCAGATTCAGTTACACTGAATAATGAAGCAGTTCCATACACACTTCAAGTTTATGCGTATCCTCCAATAGTTAATGTCAATCAAAACGCACAATCATATGTAATTGTACAGTTACATGACTCTGCAGGAAATCCGGTAATTGCAAAAGAGGATATCCCAGTCTCTGTCCGCGTTGTAAATCCTAATGATACAACAATAGTTAATACAAGTGGTCAAAGTCCACTTGTGCAGATAAGCGATTCGCTTGTCATAAAAAAGGGTTCTTACTGGGGATACATACCTGTCGAATTTACTTCTGGTGTGAATAGTGCGAAATATGACGTAGATATCTCGGCCAAGGGATTTGTCATCAGTACAACGCCAATCAGTACAACCGTTACAACTAGTGTGACGTCAAACACTGGTTCAACAGTACCAGGAAGTACAACATCTGCAAGTGGCACTACAACTACAACCAGTACAACATCCACAACTGGCATTACAAATACAACCAGTACGACATCCACAACTGGTACTACAACTAGTGGCAATACGACTGCTACTGGTACCGCAACTGCACGCAGTACGGCCACCTCCATCTGTTCGTCAAATCCGGTTAAACTCTCCACATCTCAAGTACAAATCTCCACTGTCGCACAAAATTTTGTTATGGATGACAAGACTCCGTGCTTTTATCCTCTCCCCATACTTACAACGGGAAATAATGAATTAATTGGAGTCATGTCATTAAAAGATCCATCTGGCTATCCTGCACTTGCCAAGTCTAACCTTTCATTTCAAATAGACTCTTCTGATCCGTCAACAGTTTCAATACCTAGCGTAGACATGGGTTATGGAGATCAATCTGCTCTTGTCTTTGCCCAAATTGGTAATGCTGCAAACCCAGTAATGTTCAATACAGCTTCAAACAGCCCACAACAGATAACTCCAATTATATCGTCTTCATCTCAGACATCATCAGGCTTGACAGCTTCTCCGCTACTTCAAACAGTCTTACCAAACACCCAATTCCCACTTGCAATTTATGCTACAAAAAATAGTGCGCTTGGTTCATTTGGCAACGGCTTTACTGCTTTAATATCGCCCCAGGAATCAATCTCGCCTATTCAATTGACAGTAACAAAAACCGATCCAATCTTTCTTACTGAAGAGACATTGCTAAAGGGAGGCACACAAAACATTGCAATCACAACTCCAGACTATACGTCTACTTTCACTGTGGTAGGAGCATCAACAAAACCAAGTGGAGTTACACTTGGTTATCCAGACCAAATCACTTCAAACAGCAATTTGCTGTTTTCAGTAGAGCTGCTAGATGATAAACAACTTCCAATATTAGCTAGTAAGGACATGGACATCAAGTTGATCTCAAGTGATCCATCCGTACTTGATGTTCCTGATACTGTGCAAATAAAGCAAGGTTCCTACTACGCCACATTTGACGCGCACTCTATGCAAGGAGGCACAGCAGAAATTGCAGTACTTGCAGATGGAATCCCATTGTCAAAATTTGACATAACTAGTACAAGTTATACTCCAGTTGCAAAAATTGATTCGGCAGATCATGCCGACAACAATAGTCCAGTTACAGCCACCTTGACGGCTACATATAAAACGGCGCCTGTTCCAGATCTTGTTGTAGACTGGCAAGTTACAGGGGGAACAATCCAAAAGAAAGATTCTGTTACTGGCACAGATGGCAAGGCAACAATCTCACTTGTCACAAATAATCCAGACTCGGTAAAGATACAGGCAAGTGTTGGAGGCGGTCCGTACCAGACAGTCACCGCCACTAAACAAATAAGCATCAATCCGCCTTTGCTTCCAGCATCTTCCTCAGGACAGCCTTCACAAAACAATGCGCCTCAAACCGGCTTTACAGTAATGGGTATGAACCCTATCCTATTCATCATACCTGGTGCTGCAGCTGCAGCATTTGTGGTTTTGAAAAAGAAAAACATGCTTGAAGGAATATCAGAAAAAATCAACATTACAGATAAATTCTCTGGAATCAAAGGAAGAATGTCTAGCTCACAAGAAAATTGACTAGTGCTTTAGGAATGAAGCAATTCCTGAGAGATGAGCAAGTAGGGCCTTTCCAACTATCTCATTTCTGCTTAGCATGAATAGGGAAAAGAACCCTTCAAAGAAGGTCATGGCTCCTTGAAGAAGACCTTGATGAATAATCTGCAAAGTCATGAAAATCACGACTCCTGTTACAACCAAGAGAACCGACGAGTAGTAAACCGTGTATCGTTTACCTTTTGGGTCATGCATGGTAGAAAGAAACCTGACCATGACAGACTTTCCTCAATCTAAAATATAAAACCTCACATCTAATATCACGAATGAAATTTCAAGGGCTTGTTCTTTATTCTAGAAACTGTCGGTGTTATCATCAGATCGCAAAATGAAATTTGTTGTGCCCCAATAATACATAATTGGATTTATCTTGAAATTTCGTTTCCAAGAATGGCAGAGCAGTCTTTTATACACTTGTGGTGACTTTATCTCGTGAACCAAATATGTGATCGAATCGGTGCTTCGCATGGCTATGGGGGAAGCCTTTTTGGATGAATACATAGCCAGCGACTTGCACGAAGAGGACTATGGTATGTAATATCTAATTACATGCAGATCTCTATGACCGAATAATGGTTTGACTATTGTTAAGTATGATGACTCCATATTCTGTCATAGACAGCCTAGAACCAAGATCATATGATTATGAAATGCTAATTGAGAAACTAAAGATAGAACTATCTAAATTTGGACTCACTTCAAATCAATCCAAGGTCTTCTTATTCTT
>JAGWGO010000011.1 GCA_028867395.1 Nitrososphaerota archaeon
AAAGATAATAATGATTCTTCGTGGCGTAATCTAGTCGTGGTACGTCTAGTACTTGCAGCCTCTGTGATATTGCTAATAGGTCTGTCCATAATTCCTGTTTTTGCTGATACTGGAGTAATGTCAGTTGTTTCAGGCAAAACATTTCAGGTAAACTACAACACCAGCGGAGTCAAGATACTAAACATGGAAACAAATCCTACCTATGACGAGCTCACAGTTGCAGTGCAGGTCTCAAGCCCAAATTCGCCGCTTGAGCTCACAATACCTCGCAGTCTGCTAGATTCAAAACAAGGAAGCAACGACATCCCGTTTATCACGGTAGTTGACGGTACCCTTGCAAATGTTGCAGAAAAAAATCCAACTGATACTACAAGAACCATATCGATTCAACTTACTCCAGGAAATCAACAAATTGAGATAATTGGAACCTTTGTTGCGGTATCAGGACCAAACGGTGCTAGTGCACCAACCACACTGCCAAGTTCTCCGCAGCAAACTACGCCACAGCCAACCACATCTCCAACAACACCTCCGACAACAACCATGCCTTCAACAAATCCTGCACCAAAGACAGTGTCACCAACACCATCTGCGCCTCAAACTAGCGTTGCTCCAGAAAATGTTACGGCTCAGGCAAACATGACACAAAACATCTCTTTTACAATACCATATGTGAAAAATATGAGCGTCACCCTGAGCTACGTTGATTTGGCTGTAATAGGGGCAATCTGTCTTGTTATCATAATCGTAATTGCAAGTGCGGCAAGAAGAAGACCTAACAAAATTGCCAGCAAGAGTGTCTAGACTTTCATTATGCCAGATTTGATTAGATACTCTATTGCATGACCAAAATCGGTATCGGAAACAGAACTAGATGACCACCAACTGGCATCGTTTTTGAACCAAGAGGGAATGACCGTCATGTTTTGCTCTTGAAAGTTGTCTATAGTGATTACTCCAGAATTTACAAGATCTGCAATGTGTTCACCAAATAGCTTGGTAGTTGTTTGGTTGTTGACCCATGATCTTGCCACTATCTTGAACTCTGGCGGAATTGCAATAGTTCCGTTATCGACAATTTGAAAACTTGTGACTGCATTGGCTCCGTCATATTGTATTTCCAAATAATAAGTGCCAGGCTCATAGGTAGTCCTGTAAAATGGAAACGGTGCTGTAAAGTTTGAGACTTGTTTTGTAATTACTGTCGGTATGGGTCCTGACGATTGGTTTGCTTGGTCTACTATTTGTAATATCGCGTTGTCGCCAGTAACGTTTGCCACTTTAATTGAAAAAGAGAGGCTCTCTCCATAGGTATAGACAGGCTTGCTTGTAGAAATTGAGATCTGGGATGCACCAAAAGAGTCTCCAAGGGATCCAATAATAAATAATCCCGTTGCAAGAAACAGGATGGCAGCAAATCTTGTCATGATTGATGCAATAATTTAATTTCTTAATAGCGTTTTGAATCTGATTCTAGTAACAGAATATTAAGGGGGAATTTGGTAGTGCGGGGTATATGACCGGCCACCAAGAACAAGTATGGCTTAGGATGTGGAAAGAAAACTCTACCGAACTTAGAGCAAAGGCTGTAGAATGGAGAAAACAGCATGCACTTGAGAGAATCGAAAGACCAAGCAGATTGCATAAAGCAAGACAGCTTGGATACAAGGCAAAACAAGGCATCGTGGTTGTAAGAATGAGAGTTGGTAGGGGCAACATGCGCAAAAAGAGACCAGTTGCAGGAAGAAGACCAAAACATCTTGGTGTACTGAGAATAAAACCAGCACTAAGCATGCAAAGGGTTGCTGAGCGCAGAGTCCTTGAGAGATTCCCTAACATGAAACTTCTTGGCTCGTACTACCTTTACCAAGACGGCGTCTATCTATGGTATGAGGTGATAATGGCTGATCCATCGCATCCAAGGATATCTAATGATAAAGAAATGCGCGGCAAAATTGCCGGTTTGAAGAATTGAAACAACTTATTCTAGTTATTATGGTTGTTCTAGGATTATCTACAATGTTATTTTCAGAACACGCATTGGCACAAATTCAGTTCAAGGGTCTTAACCATCCTGGAATAAAATGGGGATGGCCTATCAAAGCAGACCAGTATACGTTTACGGTAAACACTACGTCAAACTATGACATGCAAAATGTAACATTCAACAAGGACTCCAAAACTTTGTCGTTTCTTGGCAACAGTTCTCATACAGAAAACATTGCTGAGATTGAGATTCCAAAAAACCTCATTGGAGGAAACTATACTGTCTATCAAGATGGCAAACAAATATTGCCAATCATATTAAAGAACGGAAATCTCACAACAGTCATCCTAAAATTCAATGACACCGGTAACGTAAAGACTGACGTAACGGGAACTACCTATCTGCCAGAATTTTCCGGAATTGCTCCTGCAATAATGCTGGCATCTTTTGGAATATTGTTTGTAACCTTAAGATATAAAAAGATCTAGTAATACCCGTTCATGTAGTCTTCCCACATGTTTGACCGTGTGGTAAACTTGTTTATCTGGTAAAATATTCCACCTACAATTCCAGCTTGGTAGCAGGCGTACAGGTATACTTGGGAATGAGTAGGGTCGCTGTGTGTTAGACTAAGTGCAATCATTGTAAAGAAGATGTATGTGCCAACAAATGTAAAAATTCTGCTAAAGAAACCATCCATTCCAACTATGCGTTTTGTTGCTGCTGCCATCATAGTAATGCTTGATACTATAAGAAATGTCAGACCGCCGTTTGCTTTGACAAAGTCATTTAGCCACGGTACAATTCCTTCTTGCAAAATAGAATTTTGTGGAGGGTGAGCTCCGCCATGAAGTGCAAATGAGACTGAAGTGAATATGGAGCCCATCATAAAGATGAAGAGAAATATCTTGATTATGCCTCTCTTTATTGGACTTCTTGGTGCGGCAGGAGACATTACTCGCTCTGCCATCTTTACTCCATAAAGCAATCCAATAAGAAATGACGGAACAAACATCAGGTCAATAATTAACGGAGATTGTTTTATCGCACTCTCAATCGATGGCCCAAAGAAAAAGGAAACCAACAAGGAAAGAGCCGCGGCTCCAACAAAAACACTGATATCTATCCAGTTTCTACTGTGCCTAATTACAAATAGGTCAGGTCCCCACTCGTCCAATCTGTGATCTGCTTTATGAAATCCCATTAAAGAAATAAATCCAAATGATTTTGCCTAATTAATCAACTCATTTTGCCTTTTATTTCACGGAAACTATGTGACCGCATGAAAGTTGAGATTCCTGTAATGGCAATTGGCATCTTAATTCTTGCCTTTGGAATACTCTTCTTTTTGCAAGGAAACTCAGTTGTAGGGCCTAAATCATCTTTTATGTACTCTAACCCAAAATGGATTGGGTATGGGGAATCAATTGCTTTTGTAGGTGGTGCTATTGCTGTAATAGGAATTGTAATTAGCTTACGACGCCCAAAGTCATAGTTGACCTGACCTTTTCCATCTTTCGAATCTTCTTTGTAATCAAGTTGTCAAGTTGCCTATCTGTACCGGCTTCAGCTTCGACAACAATGTCATAATCGCCGTAAACAACCCTCGCATCCTTGACCTTGTCCATGTTCTTTATCTTTTCTACAATCTCTCCTTCTGCCCCAAGTTCACATCCAATCAAGATGTATACCTTTTCCATACTAATGGTATCAAATACAGCTTTAAATCCTTAATTGAACCGTGTTCTGTTACTTCAATCTATCTTGCGATCATTTGTGTAGCAAGAATGAATTCTAGAGTTTTTAAATACCTTTATTCCACGAAACGCAATGGGACTTTTTGGCAAGTCAAAGCAGAAAGACGAGAATGCAGACAAGATGCAGATTCTTTTTGATAGGTTCGAGTATCCGCATCTTGAGAAACTTTGCACTGATGTGATAAAAAAATCTCCTCAGATGACAGTAGATGAACGCATGGAAAGAACAGAATATGTGGAATTTATCTGGGAGCAATACAGGAAAGGTGCGGTGAGCTTTCAGCAAGTCATGGATTTTGCTGTAGAGCAGGGAATTGTGCCAAAAGAATTCTTTGACTAAGTGGTAATCTCTAGGGTTTTCAGCACATTTGTCTTTAGATCATAGATTCGTATCAAGTGATTGTTTGTATCGGAAATGTAGAGGTTGTCTTGGTACCACTTGACATCGCTTGGTTCGTATAGTCCAAGCGAATCGCAGTTTGGCTCATCTAGTCTACATATTCCCGAGTTTCCTTGTCCTCCAATTATTGATGATACCTTGTTGTTTTCCAAATTTATTGCTCTTAGGGCAGAGTTGTAGGTGTCTGCAACAAAAACTTGCTTTGAAGTTGCGCATAATCCTAGAGGATGTTGAAAGAGAGATTCATCAAGATGACCGTCCTTGTAACCAAAATCAAAAAGGCCGTGTCCAACTATGGTCTTGACAAGATTCGTTTTCAAGTCAATCTCGCGAATTGATGAAGTTTCGCTATCTGCAAAATATATCTTATCTCCTAGAATAGAAATACCGCTTGGTTGAGCAAGCTGTGCACCTGATCTGTTTCCATCTACAATATTTTCATAACCGCTGCCTGCAAAGGGAGTTACCAATTCTGTATTGGTATCATAAGTCCATATTTGGTGGGCTCCTGCCATTGCGATAAAAATTAGGTTGTCTTTCACATCAACATCCCATGGTGATGAAAGCGATGTCTCTTTTCCTCTTCCACCACGCGACATCCAAGGGCCTTGTTTTCCTGTGCCTGCTACTGTGATCACGTTTTTTGATACAAGATCTATCTTTCGAATTGCGTGGTTTTCAGTGTCTGCAATAAATATCAAATCATTCTTCCACACTAATCCTTGTGGTCTAAAAAATGAGGCATTCTCAAAATCTCCATCTGAAAACCCTCTTCTTCCGTTTCCGACAACATGTGTAATCTTGCCTGACATGTCTGTTATGATTATCCTGTTGTGATTCGAGTCAGAGATTGCTATCCTGTTGTTTGATATGGATAATTTGCCTGGATACGAAAGCGTGGTCTTGTCGCTAGAAACTGGGTGTGCAATCTTGACTGGCTCGTTTGCCAAGGTCCCATTTCGTGAGTGTTTTTCAAGCAAGACCTCAATGGTATCTTCTATCATCTCCTTCTGGCCCTCTCCTGACTGCTTGTAGACCACAGTTCCTTTGGGATCTATGATTACAATTGTGGGCCATCCAGTTACGTCATACTTTTGCCATATCGCCATCTTCTTGTCTACAAGAACGGGGTGTGAGATCTCGTATCGCTTAACGGCTTGCTCTATGTTTTTTCTATCTTGCTCGTTGAAAAACTTGGCAGAATGAACTCCTATGAATACAACTGGCTTTTGCTCATATTTTTTTTCAAGCTCGGCAAGAACAGGTAGTGTATGCATGCAATTAATGCAGCAGTATGTCCAAAAGTCTAATACAATTACATGACCACTTAGATCTTCAAGCGAGAGAGGTCTGTCTGAATTTATCCAGTCAAAATCAGGTGGAAATTCTGGGGCTTTTGTTATTTTACTGTAAAGTCCGTCGAACATGTTTTAGTTTGAAAAGATTCGAAATAAAAGTTCTTACAGATTCATCTTGTCCTAGTTTCATTTGGTTAAAAATCAGGTATAGTTGACATTTAGAAACCAGATGCAACAGGATCAACTGGTTTCATTACCTCCCTCAACAGGATTGTCGCATACGATCCTCGAGAGAGTGTAAAGCTTAGGTATGGTTCTGTAACGGAAAAGTCCTTGCATTGTATGACAGACTGTCGAAATCCTCCTTCCCCACTCACCTCTTGCATATCCTTTACAAAGAAATCTTTTGGAGTAATCTGCTCTTCTTGAAGTATCTTTGATATTTGATAGTCAAACCTGTTTTTCTTTGAGTAGGAATATCCTACAAGTGGTACTGCCAATTTCTGTTCAGGATCGTTTTGATATCTACCAAGATTGTCGTCCTTGTCATAACACACGTCGTCTTTTTGTGGATGCAGAAGGTCTTCTCCCATCTCATGTGACATGCTTACAGTACGATTAAAGATAAAGGACTGATAAGCCTCGACAAAAAATCTTCTAAGCGAGAGCGGTATGGCACACAGTGCTCTTGACGCATTGCTGTGGTCTATCATTTCTTTTAGAACGACTCTCTCTATGTCCATCTGGGCAGGTAGGTGCAAGAGTGCGGCGGAATAATTTTTCTTGTCTCCAAGTTCTTCTCTTATACTATTATTTTCAGGAAGGTCTTGCTCTGAAGTTGCTGAAAGTAATATCTCTACTGCCTGGTCAAAGTTTTTCTGGACGATTGTCTTGCCTATCAGGTGTGATACTGCCCTTCTGCTGCCAAATCTTTGGTATCCGTAGAAATTTAGTATCTTGTCATATTGGTCAAAATCCGAAATCTTTGCAAAATCGGCACCCTCTATCTTTATCTTGAAATGGTTTCCAACCATGTCCTTTTTTGTAAGGGGCTTTTGTACAAAACCGAATATTCCTAATGTGTACCTGTTTGTCGTTATGTTCTTGCAGCCGTGGGAAACATTCATGTCGCACACGTACTGTTCTGTTGTGGCATTTGCGTCCTTTAGACCAAGAGCCTTTAGCCTCAAACCGTGATTTTTTAGTATGTCAGAAAGAGCATGATTCGTATCGATTCCAGATTTTTTTAGCTTAAAGACCGCATAGTTTCCAGATTGAAATATTTTATCAAGAGTTTTTTTGCGCAAGACTTCGGAGACGAAGAATTGGTCTTGTGCTGTACGTATTCTGCCACCAATACCGTTGGTCTTTGTGCTGTAGACAGAAATTCCGATTATCTTATCTAGTTTTGGGACCACTTCTTACTGTATAGTCACAGTGACAAATTGAGATATTGTCGCGTCTTGGTATCTTGCGCTGATTAAGAGTTTGTATGTTCCAGAAAGGGCAAAGTCATCTGCAGACAAGTTGAGAGTAATGGTCTTTTGTTTATCAAGGACAACAGACTTGTCAGATGAGGTAACTTTAAGATCCTGAGAGCTTGCTGTTTGCTGCAGCAATATATCAACTGGACCACTTAGCTGTCCATTTGGGCTCAGTGTTACACTGGCTGTTTGGTTTTGTCCCCTGTGCAGAGTAATGTCTGTGGAAGATACGCTCTCTGATAATGGTAAAGGCACCGATGAGTCAAGTACACCGATGTTGTTCTCAACCCACTCTGGGAACCACACCTTGTTGTTTGATATAGTAAATGCAAGGACTTGGGCTACACCACAATCAGTCTCAATCCCACAGTCTGACCAGTTGGGGTTCTTTGATGGTACAAGATATTCCACAAGAGTCTCTTTTGCAGGATCAAAGACTGCTAATGTATTTGCAACCTGTTCGTTAAACCAAAGCCTTCCTTGATTATCAAACTGGTTCCAATAAGGTCTTGTGATTGGCGTCTTTATCAAACCAGATGCGTTGCCGTATGTTGAGACCTGCGGCACGGACGTGATATACTTTGTAAACTTCTGAGATTGTGGATCAAAATTAATGAACATGCTGCTTGCCGTGTCAGTTATCCATACTTTGCCATTTGGTTCAATTGAGATTCCGTTTGGAGCAAGTATTCCAGAGGGAAGTGTATAGTTTGAAAACTTTGAGGTCTGAGGATCATACTTTACAAGCTCTCCACCAAGCTGATATGTCCAGACTGTGTACCAGATCTTACCTGTAGAGTCTACCGCAACATCGCTTGTGAAATTATAATTTCCAGGAGAGTTGATGTCAGTTGTCTTTAAGCTAGTGCCTGATTGGTCTGAGGTGCTAAAGATGGATATCTTTCTTCCATCAAAGTCATTGACTACTAGATTAGAACCATCAGGTCTGAGCATCTGAGGGAATGCTTCTGATTGACCGAATGTTTTTGGAAATACAAAACTAGTGTAATTTTTTGATTGTGTATTAAATTTCCAAATTAGGTTGTGCTGTGAGTCACTAAACCAAATATTTCCGTCGGGCTCATAGTATATTCCCCACATCATTGATTTTTCGCCTTTTTGCCATAATGGATTGTCGAACTCTTGAAATGAATATGTGGTTGGATTAAACTCTGCCATCTTGCCTGTATTAGTCTCAGTAAACCAAATATTTCCCGACGGATCGGTTGTCATCGATAGAGGCTGGGTACATAGAGTGGGAATCTTGTACTCTGTGATGTACTTGCTAGACTTTGTGCCGTTCTCACTTTGACAAAAGGTCGTCCACTTGTCAGGTGAATAGTTGTCTTCCGGTGTTCCTGTGGGTGTGCCTTCTGTATTAGCTTGTGTGTTGGGCCTCAGATAGGGAAGGGCAACGGCCAAAGATGATAACACAAAGACTGCCATAAACGCAATAGCTAAGAGTTTTTTTACGTTCTTTTTCACAAAAAAAGGACAGTTTTTACCTTGTTATATCTTATGCTGGTCTTTCTAACGTGTAACCTGAACTACTTTGATCCGCGACTTTTGACCTGAAACCAGTCTTACGTTAGATCGGGATACGTGAAAATACTTGGCAATTTTTTTAATGATCTCTTCGTTGGCCTCTCCTTTTTGGGGCTTGGACATTATGCCTATCTCTATATGATTGTCTTTTACCTCAATAAAGTCTCTATGAAAATGGACTGAGACATTGTAGAGCAACTACTATCATGAATTTTGCAAGGCAAATATTAAACATGAATGTAAATAGCTCATGTCAAGCGAGGACCTAGAGCGCCTAAGACTCTTGGATGTTGTCATGAACAGAGGAATCCACGCGCTCTCAAGAGATGAACTCGAACGTCTACATTCTCTCTTGGAGCAAAAAGACTATAGTAATGATACAAAAGCACAAAAATCAAAGGCAAAACTTCTCAAGAAAATTTCTATTGCAATTTATGATTATGATGTAAAATATGGCAATTCATTTAAAACAAGCTAGGGGCAAGGTCAGGCGATGCTGGGCGACATAATACATGAAATATTTCATGATGCCCTCTTCATAAAATACGGTCTTGTGGGATTATTTTTCAATGGGATGTTCTCATCGTTTATTCCAATTCCAACCGAAGTTACTACTACCACTTTACTTTTGGGCGGTGCAAAGCCATTCTATGTGTTTTTTGCGTTGACCACTGGTTCAATAATTGGTGGATACATTGCATACTATCTTGGATACAATGGAAGATTGATTGGTAAATTTCGAAAATCCACACCCAAATACGAACAGAAAAGTGTAAACATCATGTCAAAGTATGGTTGGGGCACAATAATTTTCTTTTCCCCGTGGATCCCAATAATAGGAGACATTGTATCAATCATAGCTGGCACCAAGAAATACAACATTGTAAAATATTCAATTGCAATGATAGCAGGAAAGGCAGTAAAAGCAATTGCAATAGTATTCTTTAGTGTTCATTTCTTGCACTGGTTCTTTAGCGTTTTCCGTTAGATCAAAGATATATTACTCGTCTCTTAGAACAAAATTCTGTGAAGACAGTAGCACCAATCAACTATGATCTAGAGTTTGAGACAGACTTTGGCAATTTTATGTTTCGCGGAAAAGAGAAAATCCAGATAAAGATATCACGCCCCACAAGGCAAATCATACTAAACGCAGCAGAACTGCAAATAAAAGATTGTACAGTAATCTCAAACCAGAAAAGACTCAAGGCCAAAGTACGACTTGACGCGAAAAATGAAGAACTGATTCTTAACCTTCCAGGAAGGATATCTGGCAGTGCAGTACTTGTAATCGATTTTGTAGGTACATTAAATGACCAATTAATTGGTTTTTACAGGAGCAAATACGAATACCAAGGGAAGGAAAGGCATCTGGCAACAACACAGTTTGAGGCAGCCGATGCAAGACGTGCATTTCCATGCTGGGACGAGCCTGAGGCCAAGGCAACATTTGACGTCTCACTTCTAGTGGACAATAATCTCACAGCCATATCAAACATGCCAGTTGTATCAAAGAAAAGGCTTGGCAAGAAGACGCTTTACAGGTTTGATAAAACGCCAATCATGTCTACATATCTTTTGTATTTGGGAGTAGGCGAGTTTGAGTTTCTGCAGGGCAAGCTAGGAAAGACTCTGGTTAGAATTGTTACAACTAGAGGAAAGAAATCTCAAGGCAAGATGGCACTTTTGTTTACAAAACAATTCTTAGCATACTTTCAAAATTATTTCAAGATTCCATATCCGTTGCCAAAACTTGACATGATTGCGATTCCAGACTTTGCATCTGGTGCAATGGAGAACTGGGGAGCAATTACATTTCGAGAGACTGTATTATTGTATGATCCAAAGACATCTTCCACTGATACCATGCAGCATATAGCTGAAGTTATCGCACATGAACTTGCTCACCAATGGTTTGGAAATCTTGTCACTATGAAATGGTGGAATGACCTATGGCTCAATGAAAGCTTTGCAACATTTATGGCGACAAAAGCAGTGGACAAAATTTATCCAGGATGGGACTTTTGGGACCAATTCTTGATATCTGAGATGACAGGAGGTCTAAGCCTTGACTCTTTGAAATCTTCTCACCCGATTGATGTTACAGTGAAAAGCCCTGCAGACGTTCGACAGATTTTCGATGAGATAAGCTACAACAAGGGAGGGAGCGTTCTTATGATGCTTGAAAGTTTTATCGGCCAGGAAAACTTTCGAAGAGGCCTTCATAACTATTTGAAAAAACATGAATATTCTAATGCTACAACGGAGGATCTCTGGAACTCACTTGGCTCAACTTCAAGAAAGCCTGTAAGACAGATGATGAACACTTGGGTAAGACAGATAGGTTATCCAATAATTGAAGCAACTTTATACGATTCAAAAATAAAACTATCACAAAAGCGGTTCTTGCTTGAGGCAAGTGCCAAGCCACAACGGGGAAGCTGGATGATTCCAATCTCAGTTAGGGTGGAAGATAAAGTGATAACAAAGATGATGAAAAACTCTACTACAATCCCATATCATGGCAATTGGTTCAAGGTAAATGATGGGCAAAAGGGATTCTATAGGGTAAGATACGATGAAGACTCACTTGGAAAGCTAGGAAAACTGGTAGAGGAAAAGAGGATATCAAACCTTGACCGATGGAGCATACATCATGATTTGACAGCACTAGTGCTCTCAAACCAGTATCCACTCAAGTACTACCTAGACTTTGTAAGGCATTACGAAGAGGAAGATGACTATGTAGTCCTATCTGATATTGTTGGATTCTTAAATTTCTTGTATGTCGCATTGTCAGGTGAGAAATTCTGGGAAGAGATAAAGGAATTCAATCGGTGTTTTATGAGCATAGTATTCCAAAGGATAGGCTGGAATCCTGTAAAAGGTGAGAAGGCAACACAAGCGCTGTTGCGAAGTTCGTTGATAAACTCACTTGGAAAACTTGATGACAAGGATGTTTCAACAGAGTCCCAGGAAAGATTTTCAAATCTGCTCCGAACCAAATCTCTCAATCCAGATTTGAGAAGTGTGGTATACTCTAACGTCGCATGGAATGGAAACTTGAAAACCTACCAATTGTTGGTAAGCATGTACCACAAGGCACCAACGCAGGAAGAAAAAATAAGATTTCTTGGCTCGCTTTCAAACTTTAAAGAAAAACAATTGCTTGAAAAAACATTGGCATTCGCTCTGTCAAAAAATGTTAGAACACAGAGTTTGTTTGTACCAATTGCAAGAATGGTAGCAAATCCATACGGTAAAGACTTGGTATGGCCATGGATACGAAAGAACTGGAAGGGACTAGTCAAGAGATTTGGAGTGGGCAATCCTCTGCTAAATAGAATAATTGGAAGCGTATCTGTTTCTTCTAACTTGCAAAAAGAAAAAGAGATTCGAAGCTTCTTCGCAAAACACCACGTCCCAGGAACTGAGATGAAACTTGCACAAAGCCTTGAAAGAATAAGGATCCACGCCAAGTTTCTTGAAAGCGTAAGAAAAGAGTACGGATAATAGTTTTTGAAAAAAATTCTCAATGTTTAATAATGTCATAAAATCAGCAACGCTAATGAAAAATCCATCTCCTAAAAAACTAAAGACAATTACAATAATGTTTCTTGTTGCAGGAGCTTGGGGTCTTTCAATGGGGCTTTTTTATTTCACAAATCCAAGCTTTCCTCTTACTGCATTAGGAGTAGTAAATCTAGTACTTGGAATCTTCTTGGGATTTAGGCAATTAAGAAAAGACAATAGTGCTAATATCCGGAAAAAAGATTAGTAAAATTACAACAAACGACCATTTGGAACTGTTTTTATAATTTGGTACCATGACAGTTAGGGATGGTTGATATCAACATAAGCTCATTGCTTAGGACAGAATGGATTATTCCGATATTTCTTGGCATGATCTTCCTTGCCTCGTTAGTTGCCAATAAAACGAGAGTACCATACACGATGGTTCTAGTTGGAATAGGCATCATAGTGTCAGTTGCACATGTTTCAGGCATTGGCTTTATCGATAGAACCAGGTTTCAAGTAGACCCTAAATTGATTCTGTACTTTGTCGTACCTCCTCTTATCTTTGAGGCCATGATGAAGATAGACCGAGAACAATTCAAAACAATTAGGATCTCATCGTTATTGCTTTCTACCCTGGGCGTGGTACTTGCTACTTTGGTAGGCGGATTCTTGCTTTCATACGTAGCTGGTCTGCCAACTATAGTCGCATTTGCATTTGCGGCGTTAATTGCGCCAACGGATGCTGCCATAGTGATTGAGGTATTCAAAAAGATCAAGGCTCCAAGCGCACTAACTGCGCTCATGCAATCAGAAGCTAGCTTCAATGACGCAACTGGTCTTGTTATATTCTCATCTATTATAGCAATAGCTCTAGCACAAGGCTCCGCACTTGAAACCACTAATTTCAGCCAAATTAATGTGGACATATTGGGGCAACTCGAACACTTTGCAATTGTGTTCTTTGGAGGAATAGCTATTGGGCTTGGCTTTGCAATTGCTGCAAGATACCTAATGAAACTTATGAACGAACCTCTGCCAGAGACTGCACTATCAGTTGCTGTCCTGTTTGGTTCCGTAGTTGTTGCAAACGCGCTGCAGCTCTCAGGTCTTGTGGCAGCTGCAGCATCTGGATTGTACTTTGGAAATCTGGTCATGAAAGGAAAGGGCATCATGAGCGAAAAGGCTCAAGTGTACAGCTCTCATTTTTGGGACATGATTGCATTTTTTGCAAACTCGGTGGCTTTCCTTTATCTGGGTTTGAGCATGGACATACAAGACATGGGAAAGAACTTGCCATTGATTGCCATGGCATTTGGAGCAGTCTTGGCAGCACGTGCCGCTTCTACATATCCAATTCTTGCTGCAACCCATAGATTTACCCATGAGAAATGGCCTAGCGCATGGAGACATGTAGTGATGATAGGGGGAATGAGAGGGGCGCTCTCGGTTGCACTCGTTGCTACACTTCCAGAAAGCAACTTCAAAGATATACTGGAACCAATCACATTCGGAGTTGTTCTATCCTCTTTGATAGTGCAATATCCTGTTTTGTCAAGATACATGAAGAAGGCATTTCCTGAAGCTACCGCTACCTAAATCTTAGTACTAATTTGTGAGATGCCAAAAAGTTATCTCTCTCTCAAGTAAAATTTACTTGAAAAAATTTGAAGAAGAATTTTCAGTAATAATGTTAGCATAAGCCAATATACTTCTTGGGGAAATTGTACTGGGTTGTTAAGACACAATTGTTCCATATCGGAATCCTGTAAGACCGATTCCTACGCAATTTTTAATATTTACGAAATGTTGGTTTTCTGAAATGACAAACTTGCATCAGGTAAAATCATCGCAAATTGATGATAATCGATTCAAAAGTATCAAAACATGTAGACTGGTTTCAGGTTTTTTGGCTAAAATGACGCAGTTTGACGCAGTTAGACGCAGCATGGCACAGAAAAGAACGTCAGGCACAGTTGGTGACTATTATAATTGAGTAACAAAATGAACGATACACACTACAAGTATAATATGCAGGTTAACCAATTTATGGTCAATTGCTATCAAACAGGGGTGGGGTTGAACATTGGAAATCTTGGAACGACAATCAACTAATAGGGTAACACTTCGTCTACAGAACGACATCTTAGATGTCCTAAAGCGCGAAGCATCGAAAACAGACCTTACACTTAATGCGTTTATCAACAAGGTTCTAAACAAAAATATCGCATTTGAAGAGAACGTAAACGTAACTCTAAACGTAGTCTTCCCCCACGACTTCTTTCTCTCAATAGTGGATAAGCTGAACGAGCGCGACATCAAAGAACTTGCAGAAAAGGGTCCTGGTGTTGTCAAAAAATTATTCAATATAATAGGAATGCAATATGATATTGATCATGTAATCCACAACTACTTTGCAGTAATAGGGAAATACTGCAAATGGTTCGAGTTCTCACACAAGGCAACCCGGGACAAATACAGGCTGGTCTTTTCAGCAGATTCTAGCACTGAAAAATGGGCCTTGTTCTTGAAATACTACATAAAGACAATTCTGGAATCGCTCAAGGTCAACATTACAAGCGAATCACAACAAGATGGCATAATTGTCTTTGAATTCACACACAAGGAACTCAAATAGTCATCTTTATCTGAAGTCCTAATCTTCAGATCTTGCAATAGTGGAAAATACTAAAACCATGGATTGAATTTAACATAATTTACTTAATAAATGCCTAGTACAAATCTAAATTGTAAAATAGTTATTTACGATAATTAAGAACTATCTCAAATTGACGCAAAATCCCAGTGAATCTGTTGCAATGGTATCAGAAGGTATGATCTACGCCAGATTGGGCAAGCACAAAG
>JAGWGO010000217.1 GCA_028867395.1 Nitrososphaerota archaeon
TGGGAACTTGTAAAATCCTTTCTTGTCACGAATTAGCCTGATGAATTTTTCGTTTCCATACTGTTCGCGATACATCTTCCACAGATCCATCTCTGACACTTCCTTTGTAAGGAACGTGTGGTTTGTGCACAAGATTCCTCTTACAATGTCAACAGCATGTGGACTCATTGATACCTTGATCTTTTTTCCAGCTGCCTGACTAAGCTCCTGCTCAATCTCTCCTGTATGTCTGTGCTTTGCAGGCTTGTATGGCCTAATCACACCTGACCTCATTGCATGGTGAGTTCCAGCCTCAGAGCCTGCACCTGCTCCAGAGGAGCCTATCTTTGAATCAACTATGATATGTTCAGTATCGATAATTCCTTTCTTTACCAGTGGGTATAGGGCAAGAATTGATGTCACTGCCATGCAGCCAGGACATGAGACAAGCTGTGCCTTTTTGATCTCTTCTCTGTGAATCTCTGGTACGCCAAAGACTGACTTGGAAAGATATTCTGGATGGGGATGCTGCCAGCCATACCACTTGTCATAGTCTGGTGAGTTGTGCAATCTATAGTCTGCACTCAAATCAATTACTTTCATTCCTCTGTCATAGAGTTCTTTTACAATGTCTACTGCCGTGCCGTGCGGAACAGAAGTAAATACAAGATCACACTTGTCTGATAAATTGTCATAATTTAGTTCTGAAAAAGTAAGATCAGTAAATCCTTTCAAACTTGGCTGAACACGGTGGATGTATTCTCCGACGTACTGTCGCGAGGTAACTGCGGTGATCTCAACCTTTGGGTGACTAACAAGTAACCTGAGAATCTCTCCTCCAACATATCCTGATGCTCCTATTACCCCTACTCGCATAAGTGATCTCCTAGCATAACATAGTATAATTTAAACTCTAAAATTTTCAAGGTATCGTTTTATCTAAGAGCTGAATTTACTGCAAACTCGATCATTTCTTTTGGAATGTTGCGTTTTGCAACCTTTGCAAGTCCTTTAAACTCTACAGTGTTGTTGACTTCGTGTACAACAAATCCTCTTTTCTCATCTTCCATTACATCTATTCCAAGTATGCCTCCTCCGACTGCTCTTGAAGCCTTTATGCAAATGTCTTCTAGTTCCTTTGTTATCTCACAAGGAACGGGCTCTCCACCAAGCGCAATGTTTGTCTTGAATCCGCCACCTGATGAAGTTCGATACATTGCAGCTATGACTTGGTCTCCGACTGCAATTGCGCGAATATCTCTTGGCGGTC
The DNA here is from genome assembly GCA_028867395.1 of Nitrososphaerota archaeon. Lineage (GTDB taxonomy): Archaea > Thermoproteota > Nitrososphaeria > Nitrososphaerales > Nitrosopumilaceae > Nitrosotalea. The sequence continues at coordinate 1,250 of JAGWGO010000217.1, forward strand.
TCTTTATGGCCTCTTGTAGATAGTAAATCCTGTCTAGTGGGCCGTCACTTATCTCTCTTACCTCAATTATGGCGTCTGCAGTATCCCTGTCCTTTAGCAGTATTACTCCCCTTCCCCAACTTCCAACGATTGGTTTTATCACAAGTGGATATCCTTGCTTGTCAAGCGTCTCAACTGCCGACTCGGATGAGAACGAGAAATAGGTCTTTGGAGTCGATACATTGTGTTTTTTTAGCAATAGTGATGTGAGTAACTTGTTTCCACAATTGGTTGCAACTTGGGTCGTGTTAAAGACAGGAACATCAAGAAACTCTAGGCAGGCAGTAAAGTGCAGGCCTCGAAAGTAGCTTACGCACCTTTCTAGTACAACATCTCCGAAATCAAAATCGCTTCTCTTACTTTCAGTATTGATGTTGGTTGTTTTGGCGTCTATCATCTTTGTATCGTGACCAAGCTCGATTGCTTTTTCCTCAAGCATTTTTTCCTCTAGTCTCACTCTATCGAACACGATACGGACTTTGGGCATTTACTCTCCCCAGTCTTCGCCTACTTTCTCAGCATGTTTTAGCTCGCATACTGAACCATTCTTAGATGCAATCTCAAAATCTGCTCCGCAGTCTGGGCAGGAAACTATCTCTCCTACACTTGCGTCACTTGGAATTTTCAAATTTGCATCACATTCTGGGCAATTCATTCTTTGATCATTCACCTCTTTTTTAGTAATTTATTAGCTTCTGTTGATTGCAGTCCCCACAATTCCACAAATCCTTTTGCAAGGGTTTGGTCAAAGGTGGAACCTGAACCATATGTTGCTAAATCATGACTGTATAATGAGTAATCTGATTTTCTTCCAACGACTCTAAGACTTCCTTTGAACATTTTCAGCTTTACAGTTCCGCTAACTCTCTTTTGCGACGCATTGATAAACATATCTAAATCCGTTTTCAGTGGATCTTGCCAGAGTCCGGAATACGCCAACCATGCCCACTCGGAATCAACCATTGCCTTGAACTTTAGCTCATGTTTTGTAAGGACCATTTTTTCAAGATCGGTGTGTGCCTCAATGAGGCATAATGCAGCAGGCGTCTCGTATACCTCGCGAGACTTTATTCCAACTACTCTGTCTTCGATATGATCTACTATGCCTACTCCTGAATCTCCAGCTTTTTTGTTGATGTATTGTATCAACTCGATTGGTTTGAGTCTCTTTCCATCAACTGCAACCGGAACACCTTGTTCGAACTTTATCTCCAAATATTGTGGCCTGTCAGGCAAGTTTTTTGTCTTGACCCAGATGAATGCATCATCTGGAGGCTCTGAAAAGGCATCCTCAAGTTCTCCTCCCTCGATTGCCCGGCCCCACAAGTTTTGATCGATGCTAAATCTTTTTGCGGCAGACTCGATTGGAATACCGTGTTTTTTTGCAAACTTTAGTTCGACATCACGAGTAAGGTTCAGATCTCGAATCGGCGCAATAATTGGAAGCGTAGAGCCTGCTCGCATGGTGACATCAAATCTCACCTGGTCATTTCCTTTTCCTGTGCAGCCATGAGCCAGTGCTCCAGCATTCTCTTTTTTGGCAATCTCTACCACCTTTTGTGCAATGAGTGGTCGCGCAAGAGCCGTTGCAAGGCAATATTTTTTCTGGTAAAGTGCATTT
>JAGWGO010000012.1 GCA_028867395.1 Nitrososphaerota archaeon
ATCACCAGCCTTTTCGCTTGAAAATATCGTAGATCCTACGGGGGCAGGAGACTCTTTTGCAGGTGGCATGATAGGATATCTGGCTAGTAAAAATAGTACAAAACTTTCAGTAATCAGAGAAGCTGCCATATACGGAAATGTAATGGGTTCCTTTGCAGTCGAAAAATATGGAACGGCAGGACTTGTCAGCTTGAGCAAGCCACGCATAAAAAGTAGATTTAGATACTATAAAAAAATGGTACATTTCTAACAAAGGTTATAGATATCAATAGAAAATTGAGTTCATGGATGACAAACTAGACACCATTTTTGCGTTACAAAAAAATTTAGAAAGAATGATGAATCTAGAGCGATATCCAAAAGATACTCAAGGGAAAATTTCTTCACTGTGTACTGCCATAATTCATGAGGCGGTTGAACTACAACGAACGACAAATTGGAAATGGTGGAAGAAACCTACAGAGTTTAACGAGGCTGCAGCCAAGGAAGAACTTATTGACATATGGCATTTTGTAGTTCAGGCATCGCTTGAGCTTAACATGACCCCTGAAGATATACTAAAAGAATATCAGAAAAAACACCAAATCAACAAGCAAAGGCAGATTGACGGTTACTAAGTTTCATTGATAATTTCTGATTTTAGATCTGAGATATTGGTCTCTCCTATCTTGTTTATGATTCTTATTTGATTTTGAAATCGTGTCACTTCGTTATTTGTTAAGGATAGTATTGGATCTGGACTATGAGAGCCAATTATTCTCCCATCATTATCAATTCCATTTTGATGCAGACAAAGCAAAGAATGTCCTGGCCTGTGGCCTATTGCATCATATCCACAAAGTATCATAGTATTGATTTTTTCATTTGATACCACATGTCTAACAAGCGTTTCTATTCCCTTGTTTTCTGAAAGCAGTCTTCCTGCAATGTTAATTTTTGACATGAGGTTGGAATTTGCTAATTCGCCAAGGAGTTTCACGCTAGAAAGGGTACACACCGCTACAACAGAATTGGAGTTTCCAAAGTATACCCTATCCTCAATTGGGAATAGAACTTTGCATAGACCTCCTGCTATCTCTTCTACTAGATTCATTTTCTAATAGCTTGATGCATGATTTTTGAAATATAATGGAGATTATTCTCGGTTACAAGTGGATGTACAGGCAAGGAAAGAACAGATGAAGCGGCCCAATCAGTCACAGGTAGATTTGTTTTGCGATTGTAAAATGGAGTTTTGTGTGTTGGAATCGAGTAATAAGCTGTTGCACCTATACCTTTTGAGTTCAGCTCTTTTGCTAATTTATCACGGTTCTTCGTGGAGATTGTATAGAGATACCAGTTGACTTTTACTCCAAGTCTTTCAGTTGGAAGGACAATATCCAAGTCATCCAAGAGCTCAGTTAACATCTTGGCATTCTTCTCTCTCTTTTTTAGGAGTGTTGGAAGTTTTTTCATCTGTACCTTGGCAATGGCGGCAGATATTTCAGGTAGTCTTAGATTGAGTCCCAAAATTTGAGTGTCATATCCATGAAGCATTCCATGGTTTCTTATCTTACGAAGTTTTTCAAAGAGTCCTTTCTCGTTTGTAACAATTGCCCCCCCTTCTCCTGCGGTTACTACCTTTGCGGCATACATACTGAAACAGCCAAGTCGTGAAAATGTACCTGATTGTTTATTCTTGTAGGTAGTTCCAAGAGATTGCGCTGCATCTTCAATTACATCTAGATTGTGTTTTTTTGCTAGTTCAGAGATTTCACTCATGTATGCAAAATTTCCATACAGATGGACTGGAATTATTGCCTTGGATTTTTTTGTGATCTTTTTTCTAAGGTCCTCAGGATCCATAGTATAATTTCTAGGGGTTATGTCTACAAATACTGGTTTTGCACCTACTGATACAACAGCATTTGCGGTCGCAACAAAAGTAAACGATGGTATCAATACCTCATCACCATTCTTTATGTCAAGAGCATAAAGAGCTGCTTGTAATGCTGCTGTTCCTGAATTTACTGCTATTGCATATCTCGAACCTGTGTACGATGTGAGTAAATTTTCAAACTCTTGAACTCGTTTTCCTCCAGCATTTGCAGCAGTTGTTAATGATTTTTCTGTTAAAATGGAACGTACTTCCTTGATCTCTTCCTTTCCTATTACTGGAATGTTTATAGGAATTTTCAATCATGCATTATCAAATTCCCGACTATAATAAATGTCATGAATGAGATTAAAACCAATTTTTATATTTCAGGTGGCATCAACTGTAATTCAATGAAGGTACATCTACACGAAGACCAGTCAGGGTACAAGATATTTCTGTACATCTTCTATGTATGTGGATTCATAATGCTATCCATAACTGCCTATGGAATTTATGGCATGTCCGAAGAATGGCAGAAAAATGGTAGGTATGTGATGGGCGAGATATTGGAAAAGACCGAATTTCCTACCGCTCATTTTGCCAAGCTGACGTCATGGCTCTTTTTTTCAACAATAATTGGTTGGTATTGTGTCACAAGAATTGCTTGGAAGAAAACTGTTCAGGTCCCCTCTTGGCAGCTTACATTAGCGCAGTTAATGCTGGCGGGCCTTGCAGCAATAACCCTATACGAGGTAATTTACAACTTTGTTGTTCTTAATGCACAAATTACTGCTGGAATTGTGAATGGCAAAGTACCAGACATAGACTCTCTGACGGTAGCCTATCCAGACCCCTCAAGACCATGGAACCTTAATTTTGCCACAAAGATGTTCCTTGCAGCCTTTATCATAAGCTCACATGCGCTATACCTAAGTACACGACCAAGAAAGAAACTAGACGAACTTTAACGCGTAACTTTATAGGGTCACAAAGAAAGATTTGACTTGCTGTGGACGTTACAGAAAAAGTCAACCTAGTTACACGAGACCCTACTGAAGAAGTAGTTACGCAAGAAGAACTGGTAAATCTATTTAACACAAATTCACACCCAAAGCACTACATAGGATTAGAGATTTCCGGATTTTTACATCTTGGAAGTCTAATAGTTACTGGTTTTAAGATAAATGATTTTATCAAAGCTGGTGTCAAGTGCACAGTATTTTTAGCAGATTGGCACACCTACATCAACAACAAGCTAGGCGGAGATTGGGACAGAATTCGCATGGTCTCAAAGTACTATGCAGACGCATTCAAGTTGTTCTGTCCTGGGGTAGAAATTATCGAGGGTTCTAGTCTTTATGAATCGCGAAAGGGATACTGGATGGATCTTATCAAATTTTCAAAATTTATGTCTCTTGATAGAACTATGCGTTCTCTTACAATAATGGGCAGAAGTGCTGACAAGGACAAGATTGAGCTTGGTCAGCTATTCTATCCTCCAATGCAGGCAGTGGATATTCATTCTTTGGATTTAGACATTGTACACGCAGGAATGGATCAGAGAAAAATACACATGCTAGTTCGTGAAATTTTCCCGAAAATGAAATGGAAAGTTCCCGTTGCAGTTCATCATCATATACTTGCAGGTTTGGGCGAACCTGAAGTCAGCTCCGATTCCGACTCACAGATTATTTCAAGTAAGATGAGCAAGTCTAAGTCTTCATCTGGAATATTCATTCATGATACAGATGAGGAAATTAGGTCAAAATTCAAAAAAGCTTGGTGCCCTGAGGGAATTGTAGAGAAGAATCCCATACTTGAAATTTTCAGATATGTTGTATTTCATCAATTCAATGAAATCACTATTGAAAGACCAGAGAAATTTGGGGGCAATGTAAGTTATGCTAGCTATAAACAATTGGAAAAAGATTTTGTTGACAAGAAACTACATCCTTCTGACCTAAAGACTGCTGCCGGAATGTATGTCTTAGATATAATTAAACCAATAAGAGAGAAATTGGTTTTGTCAAATGACCTCTACGAGTCAATCAAGGCTACTTGAGAAGTGGAACTACCTGCCTTGAAAATGTTGAAAGCATTTCAAGAGATTTTGACAGGCCTACAAAATTTATTATTAAATAATTAATGCCAATTTTCTGATATAGGTTCAAGTGTTCAGCTACCTCATCTGGAGTGCCCAAAGCAATGCTATCCTTTGAGCGAAGAATAAATTCCGTTATTGATTCATTTTTCTTCTTAAGACCTGAGATAATTTTCTTTACTTCATCATCGTCCTTCCCTACAAGTACACGTAAAAGAACAGAGTTTTCAATCTTGTCCTGTTCTCGTTTTAACTTTTTACATTTTGTTTTGAGTAGATTGATCTTTTCCTCCAATACTTCTGGAGTACCGAAGGGATGGTTGTATCTAGTAGCATGTTTTGCTACAACCTCCATCAACTTGTTGCCTGCACCGCCTACCATTATGGGTGGATGAGGATTCTGCATCGGTTTTGGACTACAAATTGCATTTTTGATGGAATAATGCTTGCCTTTGAAACTTGATTTTTCATTTTTCCACATCTTTTTGATGATTGTGAGGGACTCGTCTAGTTGCTCTATTCTCGACATGGCGCTATCAAATTTATAGCCGTAAGAGATGTACTCCTCTTCAAACCATCCTGCACCAATTCCAAACTCAAGTCTTCCATTGCTTATTGCATCAAGAGTCGATGTCATTTTTGCCAAGAGAGATGGATGTCTGTAAGAGTTACATGTAACTACTTGACCTATTCTGAGTTTTCTTGTGGCTGATGCAATTGCAGAAAGTAAAGTATATGCTTCAAAAAAGGGTCCATTAGAGTTGTTTCCATAATAGGGAATGAAGTGATCGTACACATAACCAGCATCATAGCCAAGCTTTTCTGCATATAACGCAACACTTTTTGAAAAAAGAAATTGTTCATTTGGGTTTTTTGAAGGAAATTCATCTAACCACCCTTGGGGTAAGGTCAGGCCTATCTGAATTGATTTCATTTGTTTCGGCTTTGTTGTGGTTCTACAATATTGTATTTTGATGTGTATCCGCGAGGATTTATCATCATGTCGTTATATTTGTAGGTAGAAGAATTGCCTACTATTACTGTAGTTATCATTCCCAACTTGTCTTGATGGCGCTCCATGTTTTCCAAGTCAGTTAGAACAATTTCTTGTGATTCTCTGTATGCTCCTTTGACTATGGCCACAGGAGTATTGGGAGTTCTATATTTTAGTAAAATCTTTCTTGTATCCTGAAGCTGGTGTATCCTTTTCTTACTTGCAGGATTGTATATCACAATCACAAAATCTCCTTGTGCTGCTGCCTCTACCCTCTTTGTTATAATTTCCCATGGCACAAGCAAATCGCTCATGCTAACCACAGCAAAATCTGTCATCAGTGGTGAGCCTACCAACGCAGCGCATGAATTAAGGGAAGATACTCCTGGAACTATCTCGACGTAAAGTCCTTCTTTTCTGTCCCAGCCTTCTTCGGCAAGGATTTCATATATCAAACCTGCCATCCCATATATTCCTGGATCTCCACTTGATACAAGAGAGACTATCTTACCTGCCTTTGCAAGTTCGATGCATTGATGGGCCCGCTCAACTTCCTGGGTCATGGCATACCGGTGGATCTCTTTTCCTTCTATGAGGTCTTCGACCAAATTTACATATGTTTCGTAACCGACAATAGTGTCACTTTCTTCAATTACCTGCTTGGCCCGAAAAGTCATGTGATCATGGTGACCTGGTCCTACGCCAACAATGTATAACTTTCCTGCCATTAGAAATAGAAGCTTTTTAGAGTAAATTTATCCCTTTTCATGAATTGCTTTTAGGAATTTCAATGATAGGACAGTCTATGATGTAATTGTTATTGTATACAAGTGCTGGCTGCACAGTAATAGTTCCTTGGGATTTTTCAAAGTTAATGTCATCTAGGTTTTCTAAGAGTGCAGCATTTTTGTCGTTGTTCCACGATACCATTGAAATTTTACAAATTGGAGAATATGATGTATCACCAAGTTGTGCACCAGAAATGCCTTCCTGAAAACCAAACGGGCCTGCACCGCTTATGCCATTTGAAAAGTGATAAAGGTCCCTAGCATAGGATGAAAGCATCGTAAGTGCTGGTGTGTTTATCAACCCCATCATTTTTGCAGGACCTTGAGGTGTTCCGCTTGTAACAATGTAGTAAATTGTCTTTCCATCAGGTCCCCATGCCCTATGGGCAGCAAATGTGACAGATTTGTGTGTAGCATTATCAATGTCAAGTATCTGTCCACCTGTGTAGGAATTTTGATTAGTCAGTTGCTTGTCACTTCTTATGCTCATCTGTCCATCTGGCCAAACTACTTGTGGCATATTCAATACTGTACCTGTACTAGTCAGTGTCAGTTTTCCTGTTGCATTTGCAGCAAGAATGTCTTTAGTGGAGTTTAGAATTTGTGTAGTCCTTCCTATACCCCACTTGACATGTACCACCAAACTTACTGGGGTATAGCTCTGACTTGATGGAGTATCTGAGAACACGTCGTTTTGAAATCCATCTGTTCCATTTCCGGTTGCTCCGTTTGTAAATACATACACCTTGCTTAACGAACTTTGTGGAGCTTGTGCCAAAAGTGGAGCTGTCTGAACCTTCCAGTTTTGGTTACTCGATATTTGACTTGCATCGGCACTGCTACTAGAGTCAGTTATGATATAGTAAACGGTCTTTCCATTGTAGAACCCCTCATGAAGCGGGATAGTTACAGGAATCTCTGCCCGTGATAGTTTTAAGCTGTTAACAGAGATCATCTGAGTAGCATTTCCAAAGAATTCTGGTGTGGTTCCTCTTATCCAGCCATCAATACTTGCAGTTGCTGTAAATTGTGTAGAATTGGTAGAATGGATTCCTATTGCTGAGCCAGCAAAATCAAGAGTTCCACTGTTTGAGCCTGAATCAAGTATGGTTTCAGCATATATCGTATTGTTGTCTACTGTCCATACTGGCTGACCTTTTGAATCACTTTTATCGATTTTATGTAGTACTACAATTTGAACAGGTTCGCTTGCTGTATACGTTAGCGTTCCATCATAAAGAGTGCCGTTATTTGGTGCTAAAATCATCGCAAGCTGTTCATTGCTGTGACCTATTCCTGGATCCTCAGAAGATGTTATGGTCTGGGTAAATTGTATTTTTTTAACAGTTCCCGCGCTAGCTAAATTGTCAGATAATAAGGGAATTGAAAATATAATTCCTACAACTGCTGCGACAATTCCTACAATAAGGAACCGATTCATATACTAAGAGTATTCGGTCAGCATAAATACCTTTTAGTAAAATTATCTAGTTACTTTTTGCAAGTTCAAACTCATCATGCAATGCCTGTACTGCTGTGTTACAGTCCGAGTCTTTTACCACAAAGGCAATATTGAGTTCAGACGAGCCCTGAGCAATCATGATAACGTTTACGCCTCTTTTTCCAACTGCGGTGAATACCTTTGATGCAACACCAACTATTCCTCGCATTCCAGATCCAATCAATGCAATAATGGAAACGTCAACAGTGACATCTACTTTTTTGATTATTTTGCCAAGCAAGTTCATTTCAAGTGCATTAACAGCCTTGTCCATGTCATTCTTCTTTACAATAATTGAGATGCTTGATTCTGACGGACTCTGGGAAATCATCATCACATTAACTCCTGCCTTTGCAAGAGTAGAAAATATTGTAGCAGCAGTTCCTGGAGCACCTACCATGCTTCCACCTCTCACATCAATAAGTCCAGTATGCCTTATCGCACTCACACACTTGACTGTCTTCTGCGTATCGTGCTGGGGGTCTGCGGTTACAAGCGTTCCGGGATTTTTTAAGTTGAATGTATTTCGTATTCGGAGTGGAATTTTTTTTGCAACAAGAGGTTCAAGTGCTCTAGGATGAATCTGCTTTGCGCCAAAAAGAGCCATCTCCATTGCCTCAACATATGAGACTTCCTTGATGAGTTTGGCATTTTTTACAATCTTTGGATCTGTTGTCATTAGTCCGTCTACATCACTCATCAACCAAACTTCGTCTGCCTTGATGCTTGACGCAACTATTGTAGCTGTATAGTCAGAACCTCCCCTTCCAAATGTAGTTATGTTGCCATATTGATCTGCTCCAGCAAAGCCACCTATTACTGGCATTATCTTCTTTCGTAAGAGATCTTCAATTTTATGCGATACATGAAGCCTTGTAGTATCCATCAATGGTTTTGCTTCGCCAAAGTTTGCATCAGTAACAATTCCAATGTCTTTTCCAGTAAGAGGAACTGCCTTAACGCCCACATCATTTAGTGCAAAGGCTACAAGATTGATTGACAACCTTTCGCCAAAGGAGATTAGATAGTCTGATGATCGTGGTGTTACCTCTCCAATAAGTAGCATTCCATGCAATAATTCTTCAAACTCTTCAAGATCAGATCTCATTTTGCTTATCAATTCTTTTCTAATCTTTGGATTTTTGACACATTGGTTAGAAATATCCATATGTGTTTTGATTATCTTTTTTGCAAGGTTGTTTGCAGCTTCTCCATTTCTGTCCTTGATGTGATTCGTTATTCGGATAAGATCGTCAGTAACACCGCTTATGGCAGAAAAAACAGGCATTATCTTGTGCTCTTTTGAGAGCGATTTTATGAGATTAGCTACATTTCGGATGTTTACAGCAGAAACAATTGATGTTCCACCAAACTTTAGGACTAGCTTCAAATCAGTAATACCTGACGTTAATGTCTTTAAATGCTTTTAGAGATATTTTAGATAGGTTTTCAATCCTTGTTGTGATGGATTAGTCTTTCAGACCTAGAGACTTGATACTGTTAATAAGTTAACCTCGATAAGTTAGCGGAACTCTCTTTTAACTTTCGACTCTAGGGGCCAGATAGAAATGAATCCTGCCCACATTTGCGACCTTGAACTCTAGCCTTAATGGCATCTTGCTCGAGTACTCGCATACTACTGTGCCTGCTACTGCACCTACTGCCTTCACAATGCTGTTAAGATATTCCAAGCTATAAGTTGCAGTGCTGTCTTCCTTGACTTCGATCTCTGGCATTTCAGGCATTCCTTTCTCCAATGTTATCACTGCTTCACCAGAATCACCCCTACCGGAAAATTCTGCTTTGGTGGCAGTTGCGTTAATCGAAAGATATTCTGATACTACCTGAATATCTCCAAGAATTTTATCAAATTCAGTTGAGGTCACAACAACCTTGGCATTATATGTGATCTTTGGCAATGGTGTGTCTGTTGCAGAACTCTCAATTAGCCTCATCTTGTATTTCTTATTTTTTCCAATTGTGACAAGCAGTAATTTTTCTTCTGATATACTGATCTCAATGTTATCTTTTTTATCGGCTCTCTTGATCAGTTTAGCGAACTCGTCAATTCTTACACCAAATTTTACATCCTCATCGCATACATATTTTTCAAATGCAGAGTTCGGCCAAGCAATATCAATTAATGCAACGTGAGATGGATCCATGCCTCTAAAAGCAATCCCCTCCCCAGTAGCTTCAAAGGTTGCCTCTTCCACAAGAGTGGAAATAGCAGATATCACGGCTTTCCATTCGTCAGAACCTCCCGTCTTTGCAGAAAATACCAAACTTATTCACATGTCGAACACGTTCAAGTTAAAGGTTATGTCAGATTATAGATCTTGTAATCTAAGATCCTTATGCATAGTTTCGCCATGTATAGCTGCATTTGACGCAGCGATAAAATTGAGTTGTAGGTTCATCTGCGCTTCGAGTTTGTAGCATCCACCATACCGCTTCGTTGTTTCCACATTTTGCACATTCTATCTTTATGACAGGTAATGCTTCTTTTTTCTCACTTTCGTCAAGAACATTGATAGTAACTCCACCTTCTACTGCTACCTCCTTTGTTGCCTTGGAACCTTTCTCACTGTAACCGCATTTAGGACATACAAATTCAGACTCTGAGGTGGCTAGCTTTAGCCTAGCTTCACACTTGGGGCAAAATTTCATTTAAGCACCTTTAATTTTTGAATTAATTGCTTTTTTTAGCTCATCAGAATACTCGATTGCTGCCTTGGTGGCCTTTTCAATTTCTTTAATCGGATTGCCTTTGGACGTATTGACACGCATTGCGTATTCCTTGGTGAGCGGGTGTTTTAGAATCACACCTGCAAATTCTACTGTTGGGTCCTTTAGCAATTCGTGCTGGACGATATATAATGTACCTATATCAGATTTCTTGATCTCTAATAGAACTTCTTTTGAAGAAGACTTCTTGACCTGAACGTCCATGTGCAAGTCAAAAAAATACTTATTGAGGATATAAATCATTATGAAGGGTTGACAAGCGAAAAGAGTACAATAGGTGAGGTTTTGTTAGAAAAATCTGCTGATAAATTCAGCATGAATGATAACATAACAATCAATGTAAAATTCTCCGTAAACGGAGGACTACGTGAAGCATTTAATGAGAAAAACTGGGAGCGAGCGTACAATAAGCATGATAATGTATTCAAGCTAAAGTATGGTATCAAGCTCTACTCTGGCGGATTAAGAAAACACGAGATAGGCACGCCACTTGATACATACAAAAAAGCTGCCCTTTTCTGGACACGAAATCCAAAGCTTACCCAGATGGCAGAAAAGAAGGTATGGGTACAGATATCCAAGAATTTTGAACCGTTTATCCCAATGAATCAGCAAGAGGCACAGCATCTCTTACTTGATTTTGAGGAAAAGATAGAGGTCAAGGCGTCTGAACTAGGAGCAGGTAAACACAAGATAGGAGCAGAAGTGTATGTCAGTTGGTTCAAGCACGACTATACAGAGGAATTGGATGCCAAGTCAAACTCGAAAGAAATAGAGGTTGAGATTACCAAATAGGATATAAATGGAAATAATTGGGTTGAGTTATGGCAAAATTCGATGGAATCCGCGGACAAGAATTGCTTGAAGTTGAAGACAAATCAGAGAAAGAGAACGAGATAACTCTAATTTTCAAAGACAACAGGTACCTCTTCATCAAACTTGAAAACGGAAAGATGGTAACCACCTCAATACCGGAATAGCTTATCTGTGCACATGCTTATAATACAAGCTTATAGCTATTTCTTGAGATTCTGATTGAATAGAACCCGGTCTTTCTTTTCGCACTTTTTCTATTGCTTCCTTTGCAGAGGATTTATGATATTTTACAAGATAACATGCAAGAATGGTTCCTGTTCTTCCTATCCCTGCAGCACAGTGAACCATAACAGGTTCATCATTTTGAATCCTTTCGTGTATGAACTCTACTGCTTGATCAATCTGTTCCATATCGGGCGCAGAAAGATCCTCTGTTGGTACATGCAAGTATTTGACATCAGCTATCCATGACTGTGGGAGCGATTCCTCTGTCATTGTGATAATTGATTTTATTCCTTGTTTTCTTACCCACTCGATCTCAGATGGTGTAGTAGGCATTCCGCTGCCTGCAAGTTTGTTATTAAGCAGCCAACCAAAGTTCGTAGGTTTCTTTGTAATTTTACCATGTACTTTTCTCCAGAGATTACCCGGTTTGCTCACTGTAAGAGATAAGTGGTTTCCATATATGTAGAAACCGAAATATAATAAAATAAGAAAAAGAAGTTTTTGTTAGACCTATTCTACTAGTTCGGTCCAACCTTTGACGAATACAGAGTTTCTGTACAATGGTACTGGTTGTCCTGGAGTAAAGTCCATTGGTCTCATCCAAAAGATTGCCTTTGTTGGGCAAACGCCGATGCATGCACCGTCTGAGATGCATCTTTCTGGATAAAATACAAATGCTTTTCCTCTTTTCCAGCCCTCTACTGGTTTAACTCTTAGTACGTCTGGGCCTAGTGATGTACAAATCTCTACGCAGAGTGCACATCCTATGCACATTTGTTCGCCTATATCTGGAATAATTCCAACTGGCATGTTGAGTATTACTTGAAAAGATCTTAATATAACTTGCTGAAAAAATCGATCTTATAACGGCGTTTGAGAATTTTATAACAGCGTTAGAACGAATTTCCTTATTCTAAAACTTTAGAATGAAAAGGGCATTTTGCCCTAAATTTTTTATAATTTGTTACTAACTTGCTATCATGGTTACCAAGATTCATTGCGCTCACATATTGGTAGAAAAACAAAGTGTAGCTCAAGAGATCAAGGCAAAACTTTCAAGCGGTGAGAGCTTTTCAAAGCTAGCCCAACAATATTCAATAGATGTCTCAAAAAAGAGAGGTGGTGACTTGGGTCTATTTGGGAGGGGTGTTATGGTAAAAGAATTCGAAAAAGCTGCATTTGCATTAGAAAAAAGTCAAGTCTCAGACATTGTAAAGACGCAATTTGGATACCACATAATCAAGAGATTAGATTAAAGTGGTATAGTGACTGCCGGAAGGAAAATTTTACCTGAATTATTCAATGGATTTACAACTATTCCTCCCTTTCCGTATTCTAACAGAATTTTCTTGCTATTTTTTGTTTCAACTAGTCGTTTTCCAGTAGGAGACAAAACCCATCCCTCCTCTTTTTTGTATCTTGCCATACTAGCTATCATAATTGAGGAGTGGGTCTGACAAATAATGCTTGCAAGAAACATTACAATGGAAGCGACCACTTTGCCCACTTGTTTTTTTGAATTTAGCATGTTGAAGAGACCATTGATAGAGTCTATTATGATTAACACTTGAGATGTGCTTGCTTTAACAAGTATCTCTGTCAGTATATCATCAATTGTATCTTCGGTGGGCTTGTACAAGGTGAGGTTTTCTTGTGATGCAATTGCACCCGAAGTGATATATCCGCTGTACAGCAAATCAAGGTCAATGTAAAGTATATGTGTTTTTGTCTCGCTAACAAGTTTTGATAAAAAACCAGCTTTTAGAAAAGGATCAGAATAAAGTATGGAGTTAATTTGCTTTTGCGAAATAACATCAATCAGTTTAGCATAGTTTTTTGAGTCCTTATCATGATTTTTAAGCAACATGGAACATAGCAGATTGTAATATAATAATGAATTCAGATTTTTCAGCAGAGTTTCCCTATAAAGACAGAATCTACCTGAACAATGCATCCACATCAAGGATGCCAAAGAGTAGCATAGAAGCAATGGCCGATTTCCTTTCAAAGTATAACGAGTATGGACCTGATTCAGAGTTGTCAGACAGTTATGTAAGAGAACATCTTGACAATTTACGAAAAGATATTTCTCAGATAATCAAATGCAGACCTGAAGAAGTTGTTCTAACACATAGTGTAACTGATGGAATAAACTTTGTAGCAAACGGTTTGAAGTTCAAGTCCAAATCTAACATTATAACACGCGGCTCAAACCATGAACATCCTGCAAACCACTATCCTTGGGTTAGGATTGGTCATAAGGTGGAATTAAGAGAGATGCAAATTGACGAATCTGGATATTTTGAATTTGACTCGTTAAAGAAAGCAATAGACGAGGATACTCAACTTGTTGTTCTTAGTCATGCGTTGTTTAATACTGGAGCAATATTGCCTATAGAAGAGATAGGAGAGTATCTAGCAAAAAAGAATATTCCTTACTTTATTGATGCAGCGCAAACGGTCGGATGTATTGATGGGGTGGATGTGAGCAAGATTAAATGCGATTTTATGTCTTTTAACGGATCCAAATGGCTATGTGGACCTATGGGCATGGGAATATTTTTCTGCAAAAAAGAATCAAGTGAGATGATAGAGCCGTTGCAGGTTGGTGGCGAATCTGCCATTTTTCATGACAACAAGATTGTCTACAAAGAAATGCCCGCAAGGTTCCAGGCAGGGTTCCGCAATTGGGTAGGAACAGCAGGGCTTGAAGCTTCTGTCAATTATCTTCTTAAAATTGGTATTGAAAAAATAAGAACCCAGAATCTAAAACTTGCAGCCTTGATGCGTCAAGAGCTCTCAAAGATTCCGGGGGTAACCCTGTTTGGACCTCAGGAAGACAAGAAAAGAACAAGCATAGTGTCTTTTTCAATCAAAGACCAGAATCCCAAGTTAGTGGTTAAAAGGCTTGAAAAGGCAAACATGATACTTGCTGTAAGGGAGATCTTTTCCAAGAAGATCATCAGGGCCTCTCCGCACTTTTTTAACACAGAGTCAGAGATTTTACAGGTAATTGAGGCTCTTAGAAATTAGCTATTTTTCCTGCTCTTCGATTACCATCATGGTAAGAGTAGAGTAGACTTTGTCTATCTTTCTTATTTTATTAGTTATGATGCTTCTCAAATGATCCATTGAATCAGCTGTAATCTTGATTATTATATCATAGACGCCATAAACCCCTTGAACTTCATATTTTACAGAGGATTCTTTGTTTAGTATATCTTTGATTTGTTTGATTATCTCCATGTCAGAACCAAGATCAGAATTTATCAATATGTAAGTCGTTGGCATGAGTTGTTTCGAGTTGCACAATATTTAGCCTTTGCCCAGTGTTGAAGTTAAAATTGATTTATGACTAATTCCAACCAATTTGGTGGAGCCAATTGATTTAACACTTGAAATTTCAAATAAGCTTCCTAGTTTTCCTGGATCTCCCCGTCCACAATTCATTTCATGGGCAGATAAAAAATCTGATGGATATAACCTTGAATTGATTTTTCTAAGCTCTCATTCTGGAACCCACCTTGATGCCCCGTATCATTTTATAGAAAATGGACTCAAAATAGACAGAATTCCCCTTAACCGACTGATAACAAATGCCATTTTGTGCAACGTAAGGAAAGGCCCAGATGAACCTATTACAAAAACCGATATCGTTAACTTTGAAGCAAGAAACGACAAGATGCCAGCAAATTCAGCCGTTATTTTTAGAACTGGCTGGTCCC
>JAGWGO010000218.1 GCA_028867395.1 Nitrososphaerota archaeon
TAATTCCATTGACTGTGGCAATCATTTTTGTATTTTCCAGTCTAGGTTATGATCCTTTTGTGGCATGGGCTCAAGAGGCCATGCCTAGCTCAGGTGTGTCCATGCAAGCAGCAAATGGGACAGGTTTTGGAATGCACAACCCGTGTTTTCCAAATGGTTTCCACGGTCATAGGATGCATAGCGGCCAGCATGGTAACCAAACTAATTACATGATGCATCAATTCGGGCAGAATGCAACTTGGATGAGAAACGGTACACACAATTTTGGTCAATATGGCAACCATACGGGTTTCAAGATGTCACCATGTCAGTCTCAAAAGCCCACATCTACAAATAATGGAAATATCAACTCAACCATCACTCAAACTAGCAACACTAATCAATCTGCATTGAATCCGATACCAAACTGGGTAAGAAATAACGCTAAATGGTGGTCTCAAGGACAGATGGGGGATTCTGATTTTATACAAGGTGTGCAATATCTAATACAGCAAGGAATTATGAAGATCCCTCAAACACAGATCAATCAAACCTCTTCACACGCAATTCCAGCATGGGTTAAAACAAATGCCAAATGGTGGTCTCAGGGGCAGATCTCAGACGATGATTTCATAAAAGGTATACAATATCTTGTGTCTAGCGGTATAGTAAAGGTCTGATACACACTATGGCGGCACAAAAGGTACGTTTTTTAACTATTTTTTTACTCATGGCTGCTATCTGGTCTTCACTTCTGGGCGGCTTTACTATAATTTCTGCGATGGCCGATAATGGGGGTTTAATATTTACAAGTAGCAACAGCACGGCTGTTCTCAGCACACCAGATTCTACATCTGTTATGGTCTCTCCTAGTTCTTTGTCGGTAAATTCGGCAACTTCAAATACGTTTACTATGACAGTTACCGATACTTCCAATTCTGCAAATGCCCCTACTGGGACTATGTTGTTGACTGATAACGGAGCTGGCGGTACTTTCAGCCCTCCATCATGTATACTGTCATCTGGCGCGTGTACGGCATCTTATACCGTCTCACAAAACCCTCCTAGTACAATAACAATTACTGCAAGCTACGGTGGTGACACAGGACACAGCACAAGCGCAGGCACGTCTACTCTAACAATAAATCAACTCAATCCTACAAGTACAACTATTGCACCTACCTCGACGAACCTTCCTTCCAACAATACCGTGACATTCTCAGTTCAAGTCGAGGATACATCCAGTTCTCCAACTGGTCTTTCTGGCACGATCACGTTTAGTGATGATAACAATGGTGGCACATTCAACCCAGAATCATGTGCATTACCTGTACAGACATGTGTGTCTACGTACACCGCACCTCTAAATTCTCTCAACGTGATTACAGTTAACGCTACATATTCAGGTGACAGTACACACTCTGCAAGCTTTGCATTATCTCATATATCTACAAGCACTACGAACACAACAAATGCGACTAGTACCTCGAATACCCATGACACAACCGTCACTGCCTTAAAGGCGAATCCTACGACATTTACCACTGGGACTTCAGTTGTTGTCACTGCATCAGTTACTGACACCTCTAATCCGTCTAGTGCTATGATTGGCATAATGTCATGGAGTGACCGTGAAGCGGGAGGAATTTTCACACCAAATAACTGCATCTTGACAAACAACCAATGCTCAATAACTTATACTCCACCTCCTAACTCTACAAGTAGTGTAACAATAACTACAACATATGCTGGAGATTCTGCCCATGGTGGAAGCTCTGGTACGGTGGTGCTGTCTGCAGCAACAACGCAACAATCTGCAGAATCAAGTCCAACAACCACTCCATCTACTCCAAGTCCAACAACCACTCCATCTACTCCAAGTCCAACAACCACTCCATCTACTCCAAGTCCAACAACCACTCCATCTACTCCAAGTACCACACCAAGCCAATCTACTCCACAGTCTTCTACTCAGTCCAGCACCAGCAACCCGACCTCATCTGGCCCAAGTATTCCGCCACACCAATCCATTAAAAGTACTCCAACTACATCAAAGTCATCGCCATCTCAAACTGTTAATCAAGTAGTGAGTGCCCCAGAATCAATTTTTGACAAGTTGGTCACAATTATAGAAAATTTATTTAAGAAAATTTAGATAAAATGAAATCCCAAACTCATATTTTTTGTATTAAAGATTAGATTATAACGCGCCGAATTCTTTTGTCCATTTGTTATATCTGTCTAGCATCTCGCTGTTGACACTGGGTTTTCGTCTCGCAATTACATCTTCAAAATCTTTTACGGTTATGTTTCTAGGCTGACCGCCTCCGACTTCTTTTTTGCTCGAGTCAACTCTTTCGAAAAATTCATCTATTATCTGCAATTGAGTGGCTTGGCAAATGTCTTTGATATCGCTTGCACTATATCCCTCAGTGGCCAATGCAAGCTTCTTCAAATCTATGTTATGATCACTTTTAATTTTTGAAATGTACAGAGAAAATAGATTTTCTCTGGCTTCAAGAGCTGGTAGAGGAATGTAAATTCTCTTTGTAAATCTTCGAAGAAATGGCCAATCCAAATTCCATGGTTTGTTTGTAGCTGCCATCACATACAGTTGGATATTTTTCCCCTTGCTAATGATGCCATCCATTTCTGTCAAGAACTGGTTTTTGACTCTTACCTCTCCTCCATTCTCATTCTGTGTGTCACCAAGAAGAGAATCGACTTCGTCTATAAGCAATATTGAAGGATTGTTGTTAGAAGCTTCATTTCTTGCCATGGTAAATATTTTTGAGACATTCTTTTCAGCCTCTCCAAGCCATCTGCTCATGACCGATGCGGCATCGACATTTATGAAATCACCTTGAATCTCGCTTGCTGACGCAGCTGCAAGCAAAGTCTAGCCACATCCT
>JAGWGO010000013.1 GCA_028867395.1 Nitrososphaerota archaeon
GTTAATACGATCAATCTATTGGATTCGTACGGACGTGATCTCTGTGATTATTATTTATCTGACGCGCGAATTGTAAAAGAAGGTTGGATAAAAAAAGACTGGCTCAAAAAGCACATCAAAGAATTGGGTAAGAACCCAGATGTAAGATATGTAAATAAGTTGCTGGGCTTATTAGCATTTGAAATTTGGTTTAGGTTATTTATCACAAAAGAAATTAAACCAAATGATACTCTGGGTTAATTGCGTGAAATCTCGGACTTTGAAACTATGACTGTCGAATGTTACTCTCAAGTACGGTGACAAATTTTTTTGCTATCTTATCCCAGCTGAAGTTATCTTTAACAAAATTACGCCCGGCAGTACCCATTTGCTTTGCTTTTTTATTATCATTTATCAAGAGAGATAATTTCTGTATCCATCCTTCATGATCTGCTTTCTCAACTAGAAATCCAGTGTTGTTATCATCCATTAATTCCGGAATTCCCCCCGCTCTTGTTGCAATCACTGGTTTTTCAAGTAACGCAGCTTCTTGGATTGTAAGGGGAGACATGTCCATACCACTTGCTAATGCGTAAACATCTATGGCTGAAAGATATTCTCTCACCCTGTCTGGGTACTCTAGTGAGCCAAGCCACTGAAAGTTTGGATATTTTTTTAGTATTTCAAGGATTTTATCCCTATAAGGCCCATCGCCTGCCCAATAAAATGTCACTTCTGGCATTGCTTCTAAAACCTTTGTCAAGGTTAGCATTTCTTTTGTTTTTCCCCAAATCCATGCTCCTTGTAATAATCCAACGCAAGGATGTCTTAGATCCATTCCGTTGACATTGTACCAACGTGAAACATCGATACCGCCATGTATTACATGGGTTGGTATGTTTGGATAATGTTCCTTTACGATATCCTCAAGATATTTGCAAATTGGAATAATCCCCGTTGCTCCACTAAAGCATTTTTCGGCTATCTTATCTTTCCATCTAATTACCATGCGTTGCATAGGAGATTTGTACAATGTCTCCCTTGCCCACTTTATTTCTGACCAGTAATCTCCTCTTAGAAGTACAAACAATGGAATGCCGGATTTTATGGCTGCTAATCCAAAATGTGTTTGCCTATCCACGAAAACTGCATCCGGTTTGAATTCGCTAACGAGTTTATCAAATTTTCCAGTTCCTTCAAACCAGCGTTTCACGTTTCTGCTTGGAAAGCCAGTGTAGACATCTGTATCATGCACTAGTTTGTATTCCACACCCAACCTTGCGAGGGCATCTCCAAACTCTTTCAGGTGGAAAAACTTTGACGGCGCGCCACCGATTAATAATTTCAATTTTAATCGAGTGGGAATTATATCTAACCCTTATTAAGATATGTTTGTTCGATATTCCGTAAATGTGCATGTTGCTGAAAATTATTCAAATTAGTGTTTTCTCCTTATCTTCATAACAAGCCATTTGAATTGTGTATGCAAATAGGCGTTATCGTTTGTAGTCTTTCAATACTATTTTCATCCAAATTTTCAAGACCCATTCAAAAATTAAAATCAAGCCGTTTTGAATCTTGCAGAGCTGTATGTCAAGAAGCTTCATAAGCAATCCAGATTACCTTTACTTGGTAGGTAAGTTGTCAGGAATCAGAGTTACTTATTCAGGATTAATCTCGCTAATTTTTGGACTGGTAAGTGTCATAGTAGGCTTGCTCTTTACACTTGTGGTTACCAGAACCCTAGAACCGAAGGAGTATGGTACATGGGGTTTGATAGGTGGCTTGGTGGCATACGCAAGTATTGTTGAACCAATGATTTCGAATTGGGCAGCTCGAGAAAGTGCTAGAGGTGTAAGATCAGAAAAAACGGCGATAGTTTCCAGCGTCTTGTTTTCTGGGTTAGGTGCTGTCATTTACATAGTAGCCGCATTTTTCATAGGTCGTAAAGTAGACGTAGATCAAACTGCACTCTTTTTTGGATGTATTTTGATCCCGGCTATTTATGTAAATAGAATATTTACTGCGATAAACTTAGGTTGGAAACCACACGTAGCAAGCTACGGCCAACTTTCATTTGCCATAACTGAGATTATACTCGGCATTGTTTTGGTTCACTTCTTTCATCTGAAAATTTATGGTGTCATAGTAACAGTATTGTTAGCCTATATTGTTAGCATTGTCATTTTAGGCGCATTTTCTAAAGAAAGGATTAAGGGGAAACTAAAAAGAGAATTTTTGGAAAAATGGCTGAGATTGTCTTGGCTTCAAGTATATCAAACCATAGGGAACATCATACCATCTTTTGATGTTACAATATTCTCCGTTCTAACAGGGTCAGTGATAGGACTAGCGTTCTGGTCGGCTGCAGGTGTAATGACTAATTTTGTAAAGAATTCATCCCCCCTCATCTTAGTCGCTAATTCAAAACTCCTACAGGGCGGAAATTCAGAATACCTGCGTGAAACACTTACGCAGTTTTTCTATTTTTCAATTCTGTTTACGTCACTTGCAATAACCTTTGCAAAACAAGGTCTGTTCATGTTAAACCCGCTTTATCAAACTGCAGTCCCGATAGTTATCATCATGTCGGTACAATCATTTCTGAATAACTTGGCATCATCAATACTAATTTTAATTACAGGAGTTGAAAAAGTCGATTTGGATGAGAAAGCTTCCTTCAGAGACTACTTCAAGAGCAAACTTACATTCGTTTCTACATTTTTCTTGATTCAATCAGCAGTATATGTGATAATGTTGAGTATTGGTCTTATGTTGTTTATGACTTCCACAAATTCCAGAACAGACCTACTTATTTACTGGTCCATCATTGCGTTAATCTCCCAAACCCCATTCACAATCTACAGCATCATTTTGTTAAGAAAACATATTGGCATAATGCCTGATTCTGCAAGTATTATCAAATATTTACTATCTAGTTGTTTATCCTTTGGATTAGCATACCTTTTAATGAATAAATTTTTAATTTACAAAAACAATGTGTTTGATTTCTTTCCCAACTTAGCATTGTTCATAGGTATTGGAATAGGAGCTTATCTCATAATCACTTATTTGATAGATAAACGAACCAAGTTATTATTTAGTGCAATAATTAATGAATTTTTACCGTAGTCAATTTTTTTACCAAAAAAGTCATAAACGATGTTAACTATTCTAACGTGTCTAAAGTTTTACCTACAACACCAAAATCTCTTGTTAATTGCATAGATCAATTTATTAAGAAAACGAGAAAAAATTACGTGTGAACTGTATTTCTTGCGGAGAATCATCATTCGTAATTTATTCAGAAGATTCCAACATGAATCTTCCAGTATATCGATGTAAATCATGTGGACTGTTTGTTACGGGATCAGACGAAAAGAAAATTAAAGAAATTGCAAAAAAAATCTACACTACGACCTACTGGGAGGAAAGACAGGCTTCGCAATCATTAGAATCAGATTTTAAAGACAAAATTTCACAATACAAATGGAAACATTGGAATTCTCAGTTAAAATATTGCAGCCCCCAGCTTGATAAAAAAGGAGATCTGCTAGAAATAGGCTCAGGAGCCGGTCAAACGCTTGTGTATTTTGAAAAGTTGGGATTCAATGTAACTGGACTTGAGCCTGATAAGAGGAATGCAGATTCTATAAATCAAAAGCTGAAACATGGTAAATGTATTTCGGGATTTGTGGAGGACACACAAATAGAAGGAAGATTTGACGTAATCTGGATAAACCACGTGTTAGAACATCTGATAAGACCCGACTTATTTTTGGCTAGATGTAAAAGTAACTTGTGCGACAATGGTTTTATTTTCATTGAAGTTCCAGAATGTGAAAATCCCCAAGTATTGAAGGCCTCGGTTTATGAAAATCCGTCAACATTTCATTTTACAAAAAAAACATTGATGAATGTTATCAAAAATGCAGGTTACAAAGTTATTCGATGTGATTCGTTAAGAGTTCCAAGTCTTAGTGAAGCAGGCATGTGGAGAATAATGAAAAAATGCAAATTCCTACCAATCGATATTTATCCCTATTATCCAAAGCTTGTCACAAACAAAAACGATGGGGAAGTAATAAGAACTATAATTTCTAAATAGTTATAGTTTTTTTCCAGTTACACTAATTCCGCTTTCTATTTCTTTGAAGTGCACAATTTTGGTTTTTGCATCCGCAAACCAACTTTTTATCTCATCAGGAGTGTGTCGGAAGGCAAATTTTGGGAAATACCAGTCAAAGTTTACCCCTACGCTTCGCTCAAAATTCCCATCTTCTGCCCAGAAGCATTTTAGGAAATACCAGTAAATGAATCTCTGTATATCATAGGTTCCGGCTTTAATTTTTAAAACTGGAATGTCACGTGGAATTGTAATTTTCTTTTTAAGTTGTGACAAGATCCTACCCAAATTAGCCATATCCTTTGAAAATTCGACGCATTCTTTTTCTGACATTGTAGTTGTATGCTCACGTATGAAATCATCAGCGAATTCTCGCATTGGAGCCTTCTTGTTGTAGACATAAATGGATATCAAACCGCCTTTTTCTAGATATCCTGTGAGATTCTTAAATGACGTTGCTGTATCCTTTGTATGGTGCAAAACCTGATCGGAACAAATAAAATCAAAAAATTTTTTTCTAAAGGGAAGTCTTCGTAAATCAGCTTGAAGAAAATGGATGTTGGGCTGATTTCCGTACTTTTTATACGCAAAGTCTATACTTTCACTTGCATCGATTGCAAAAACATGGGATTGCGAATTGGCAGAAAAAAGTTTTGCGCTATTTCCAATGCCCGTACCAGCATCCAAGATTTTATTCCTTGTTTTTAGAAATTTATTAAAATTGTTTAGATTCTTCCAACCAAACCTATCTAAGAACCAATTTTGTTGGTGAAGGAACCAATTTTTTTGATGATAATATTTATTATATTTTTTCCATTTAGAGGAAAATGCGGCTTCAGTCTTAACAAAGCCCGTTGTTTCATCTATAACTAGTCTTGGAACTCCTCTGATAATTAGGAACTTGTGCCCATTATTGCATATTAATATCCCACTGTCAACCTCACTTTGTTTATATCTCTCAGATTTGAGAGAAAATTTTTTGTAACATTTAGGACAAACGATGTGTTCTATCAGACTGATTTTCAAGATTATCATCCAGTCTTGCCTAGGGAAATAAAAAGTAATGTAATAAGATAGAAAAGAGAAAAAATTGACAAAATAAATTTTCCTGATAAGTTCAAGTCGCACATATTTGAGTTATTATCTTACTGAATTATACGGTTATGGTACGTTTTGGGATGGGACAATTGGATTTGAAAAGAAATTTCATGATCTTAATAATTGAAATCAATTATAGAAATTATATGTCCTTCATCTAATGTAACAGAGATTCATAGATATTCAAGTAAAGTTTTCCAACCTCAGGCCAGTCGTATTTCTGCACCTGCCTGAATGCTTCCTCTCCCATCTTGACTGCCTTTTCCTTGTTTGAAAGCAATTCCATTATTCCATCAAGAACTTTCTCTGGCATATTTGGCTCTACGACAATTCCGCTTTTCTCGTTTTCTAGTAATTCTTTATTTCCTCCAACACCACTTGCAACTACCGGAGTCTTGCAGGCCATCGCTTCAAGCAAGGTCGAGCTTATTCCTTCAACAAGCGAGGGTTGAACAAGCGCGTCTGAGCCTCTGATAAGAGATATGGTACGCTCCTTTGGAACATATCCCAAAAAATGAACATTTGGTCTTATCTTGGTTACCTCTTTGACTTTATCTTCCTCAGGCCCAGACCCCAGTATTAAGAGATGTATTTCAGGTGAAAGTTTCAGTGACATTTCCATAAGATCAAGTATTCCTTTTTCTTTTGAGAGTCTGCCCGCAAAGATGACTTGTTTTTCATACAGTCTTTCTTCTTTTTTTGGCAGAGAAGATATGTCAATTGCATTTGGAACCAAATGAACCTTGAATCCTAATTTTGTATAATGAGCTTGCGCCTCTTTGGAGATTGCAGTAATTGCGTCAGCCCAACCCAGCGCATCCATTTCATAAGAGCTAGATAGTTTTCCAGTGGTGGCGCCGTGTAGCAAGTCTACCTGTTCCGAATAGATGCCGTGAAGTGTGAGTACTTTTTTCCCGCTAGCATTTTTCATGGGTAACGCAGAGGGTAGATTATGAGCATGAACAATGTCATTTCCTTTCTTGAATTTTGTTTTCAGAAATGCTGATACCATAAAGCTTGGATTTTTTAATCCCTTAATTGGTATCGTAAATGTATTTTCAGATGACATTACGTCTACCTTGTGACCGTTATTTTTCAAAAATTTGGTAAGACCTTGGACGTGTTGTGCTATTCCACCAATGCCAGTTTGCGTCGGAGAAATAATCAATATTTGCAATACTGTGAGTTTCAGTTGTCTTCTAATAAGGTATTAGATTTGTAAGATAGGATTTGTCTTACATTAGAGCTTGTGATGCTTCGTGGAACATCTGGCTCTTTGCACATCCTGCAGCAAGCTCGTCACCTGATCCTCTTCTCATGATTCCTCTGTATAGACCATCTTCGAGTTTAGCGCCTACTCGTTGTTCCCATTCCTCTACTGTTGTAGAATATTTCTTTTGGATTCTGTCTCTATACCATTCTGGAATTACGTTAAACGCACAGAACGGAATGATTCTGAGATCTGGCGTCACATAGTGAATGTCACATCTTTGCAGTCTTTCCAAGTCTTCGTTGTACTTGTCTTGGAAGTGCATCATGCCCAAGAAGAGTCCCTTGACATGCCATGAACCTACCGAGTCAAATGATCTCTTCATCAGTATGTTGCCAAACATCTTTGCCAAGTCAAGGCCTGCTGGCTGTTTCTTTTTATCTACAAAGCTTGAGAGTTTTCTTACAACCTCTAGCATTGTAAAGTACTTGTTCTTGCCAGAGCGGATCTCTTCTGCCTTGTCTTCAAAGAGTTCTAACATTCCTTGAATATCTGCAAACTTTGTTAATGGGACAAACTTTTTGGTTTCTTGGTCTTCAAAGATGTATGTTCCTGCACCACATGCAAAGTGAATTGACAACTCATATTTTGGTTTGCTTGAGAATGCCTCGATTACGTTTGTTAGTGGCATACAGCTTGGGACTGGGAACCAGTCATCTACTGTTACTTCAGCGCCTGTTTGTTCCTCAATTCTTTGTATACAGTCAGGTATTGTGATTCTGTATTTCTCGCGTTCTTTCTTGCCCATTCTTCCTGTCAGTGATACTGGCTGGAAGTTTACTGCGTGTACGACATCAAGGTTCTTTTGTGCATATCTGATAATTCCACCTAACTCATGATCATTGATTGATTTGATTACTGTTGGTACAAAGACAACAGTGGTTCCTGTCTTTCTTGCACTTTCTAGTGCGTACGGAATTTCCCAATGGTTCTTTGGGTTTGTCCTTGGAGTTACACCATCAAAACTAAGATACAGGTTGTTTACGCCAGCAAGTCGCACTTCACGCATTGCTTCTGGATCCAGAGCAAATCTGATTCCGTTTGTGTTCATCTGGATGTGGTCTACACCCTCTTCTTTCATTATTTTGATAACGTCGGCGATATCTTCTCTTAGCATTGGTTCTCCGCCAGTAATCTGCATAGAGTTACCTGGGATTGGCCTTTCTGCCTTGAGCGTCTTCATCATTGCTCTTACTTGATCTTGTGTTGGTTCGTACATGTATGCGCCTTCTAGACCTTTCTTTACATAGAAGAAACAATACCAACATGTCAGATCGCATCTGTTTGTTACTATCATGTTTGCAAGTCCACTGTGAGAAAGATGGTTAGAACACAGTCCACAGTTATTTGGACATGAACACTTGTCAATCGTTACGTTTGGAGCATGGGCACCCTTTCCATCCATCCAGTACGTGCTAAACTTTCTGTACATCTCGTATGAACCAAAGTACAGCTCTTCACACTCACCATGTGTAGGACAGGTCTTTGTCATGAAGACCTTACCGTCTCTCTCAAACACTTCAGCGTCAAGTATCATGTTACAGTCTGGGCATATACTCTGGGTAAATCGTATAGTAGATTTCTTCCCTATCGTTGGAGTCTTTAGATTAGATATCTGAATTAGTTCCATACCTATTATTGGCATATCTTAGGAATTAGTATTTAATCCATTTCCAACAAGACACCAGATGAATTGGTGAACACCTGTTCGTAGCAGGCAGCCTCTCAATCCTAGACATATATACCTTAGATTCTCGATTGATATGACATGAGTCTGTCTGACAAAACCAGAAAGGCCCTTGAGAGAGTTGGACTTACTAGCTATGAGATAAAGACCTACGCCTCTCTTCTCAAGACAGGTCCTATAACCGCCTCAGATCTCAGCCAGAAATCAGGCGTGCCCTACTCAAAGATATACGAAGTGTTGGGCACGTTGGAAGAGAAGGGTTGGATAGGATCTGACGATTCGCGTCCCACGCAATACTTTGCCAAGTCTCCTGCCACTGCCATGCAGACATCAAGACACCAGTTTGAGACTGATTTTAGCACTAATGAGAACACAATACTGAAGGAACTCACTCCTCTTTACGAACAGAGCGGAACAAGCGAGAGGCCTGACATTTGGATAATCTCTGGAGTAATGAACATAGCAACCAAAATTCTTGAGATGGTAGACTCGTGCAGAAATGAGGTAATGATCGCAATACCCAAAGTTGCAGAAGTCCTAGCGAAAGAAGCACTGCCAAAGCTTAGGTTGCTGCATGACAGAGGAGTAGACATTACTATTCTAGTATCAGAAGATGTAGACGGTGACACGCTAAAGTCCTTGGCACGTGTGTCCAGAGTCAAACTGAAAAAGGGACTCTTTGGTGGAGGCATAATATCAGACAAGAGATACGTAGTGTTGCTCCTTGGCGAAGAGCTTGGCACGTCTGGCTCAAAAGAGGCAGTTGCCATATGGGCAGATCATTCTGGACTTGCAGGGTTTGCACGCGAATACTTTGAATATCTACTGAAAGAATCAAAAGACGTAAAGTGAGGTTTAGGAGATACAACATACCATGAAAGATCAAGAAGTCCTTTTTGTAGGGACTGCAGAAGCAGAACATGTTGAGATGTATCTAAAAGCTATCTGGCACATAAAGGAAGGCGGCGATGCTGTGAAGATAAGCACCATTGCAAAGATGTTAAATGTTAGACAACCAAGTGTGGTCCAAATGCTAAAAAAATTGAATGATACAAAACTTGTAAACTATAACAAGGGAGGCGTGTCCCTGACCAAGAACGGTGAACAGATCGGTTCCAATATGATGCGAAATAGCAGATTGCTTGAGGTATTGATGGATAGTGCTCTCAAAGTAGACATTGATGAAGAGATGGTTTGCGGTATAGAGCATCACATGAATGAACAGTTTACAGATGCGCTTTGTACAATGTTAAAACACCCAAGAAAATGCCCCCATGGACACGACATTCCTCGTGGAAAGTGCTGCAAGGTCTAGTTTGAGTTATATCACGGGTAAGGATTGAAGAAAATATGACTTGTTTTTGTGGCTGTGAAACATACGTGAAAGACTCTAATGGCTTCAAGGTAGGCTGTGTCAAGTGCAGTCATGGTCCACAGAATCACGAAGAGAGTTTTAAGCTCAAGCCAAATACAGAAGGAAGCCAGAAACGCGGTTCTCTAAGTTAATCATTCTCCTACAATTTTCACAAGTACACGCTTTGGTCTTCTTCCATCAAATTCCCCATAGAATATCTGTTCCCACGGACCAAAATCAAGTTGGCCATTTGTTATGGCAACCACAACTTCTCTACCCATGATCTGCCTTTTGAGATGTGCATCTGCATTATCTTCACCTGTATTGTTGTGTTCATATTTTGATACAGGTTCATGTGGTGCAAGACCCTCAAGCCATGCGTCATAGTCTTTGTGCAGTCCACTTTCATTATCGTTGATAAACACACTAGCCGTTATGTGCATTGCATTAACCAAGCATAGACCCTCTTTGACATTGCTTTTTTGTACAATTTTGCGTACCTCTTGAGTGATATTTACAAATCCACGTCTTGACGGTACGTTGAAGGTAAGATATTCAGTGGTTGATTTCATAATATGGTAAAAATTCTCATTTCATAAAAATCAAGTGCAGGCTCAGAACTCAAGATCCTTCTCATCAAATCAAAGGGATTTGATCATCAACGCCTGCGTCAAGTAATTTTTCTTGTTCCTAATTGAGTCTTTCAAGAAGCTTGATAAAAGGCGGATGCAAGATCCAGATAAATGGTAACGATAGATGCCACCTGCTCCCTTGACAGTTTTAGGAAGTTCATAATCCTAAGTACCTGCAATTCGTTTATTCCTGAGAGTTACTTTGAGGATTATGAAGTATTTCCAGAGCGTGAGACTTCACCTGGCCTAATCTATGTAGAGGCTGCAGACAAGGTGACTCTCAAGAAAATTCGCGACATGACTTTTGTCAATGCAAAAGAAGTTCTAGGCATAATTTATTCATCAAAAAGTGGAAATACGAACTTAAAGTGGAGACAGGTAAGACGAGCTGTTGGAAAGGTAACTGGTGAAGCGTCGACCAACACACTAGTAAACTTGACCGAGGCTGGCGTATTGACACAAGAATGGGTTCAAAACTATCTGAGAAAAAAGGCAGAAGAGAAACAGGTCAACACTGACGAATTAACAAACTAGATTACTCTTCTTTTTTATTATTGTAAATTTCTATAGATGTTGAGTTGATTACAAAGAAAATAGACGAAAGCACAGTAGCTCTAATACCTGAAGAATCTGATGATCTTTTCACATTACGAAGAATCATACAAAGTGGCGATAGAATAGTTGGAGACACTACGCGAGTCATAAAACAAGACAAAGACTTTGCAAGGCCTGACAAAGGAGAGAGAATCAGAATTCGCATCGCACTTGACGTCGAAAAGATCTCCATTGATGATGTTGTAGATAGACTGAAGGTACAAGGTACGATATCAGAATCAGACAACGAGTCGGTAACCAAGGGTTCGCATCATTCCATGACATTGAAAATTGGAGAACCTCTAACTCTAATCAAAAGAAATTGGAATGACATCGAAAAAAAGTTGATCTTTGGAAAAAAAGAAACTGGTAGCTTCCTGCTTGTCGCAGTGGATACAAGTGACTGCGGCATAGGAAGATTGACTGGTACTCATCTCAAACTGATGCCAAACCTATATTCTGGTGCAAGTGGAAAAAGATACAAAACAAAATTTAATGTAGAAGATTTTTTCAAAGATGTTCAAAGTTCAACATCATCAATGATAAGGGAAAATGACGAGATCATAATATTTGGACCCGGTGAAACAAAGAAAAGATTAGGTAACTTTCTTTCTGCATCGCCATCTGTCAAAGGACATGGAATACGTGTGATAGATGGCATTGATTCTAGTGGAGAGGACGGGATATACACATTCATCAGATCAGATACCATGAAGCAGGCATTAACCCAAAGTAAGATTGCCAAGGTCTCTTCCATCTTAGATGAAATAATGCTAATGGTGAACAAGAAAATTAACAAGTTCACTATGGGTTTTGATGAGACTGTCAAGGCAAATGAGGCGGGGGCTGTACAATCACTGGTATTTTCCGATAAGATTTTTGAGAATCAAGATGAAGATAATGTCATCTCTTTTCTAAATCGCGCTGAAGGAAAGGGAGTGGATGTATACGCTGTGGATTCAACTACTGATGTAGGATTAAGAATATCATCTCTTGGTGGAGTTGTTTCGCTTCTTAGATTTGCCATTTCTGGTTGAATCCAGGAGCCAATTCTGGTATGACATATTTACAGAATTCATCTCTAGCTCTACAATTTCCGGAACTTGGTATGGATGAGTTTTTTCAATCTCTTCTTTGAGTAGCTTTTTTGCCTTTGCAGTGGTCTTGAAGAGTGCCAATAATTCTTCCGTGTTTTCTGTCTTTCCTTTCCAAGTATACACAGAATTGATTTTTGTGTAATTAACGCATGCGGCCAATCGTTTATTCACTACAGTATTTGAGATTTTAGATATTGATTTTTTGTCAGGATATGTTGAAACTATCACGATTCCCATAGTAACTGATAAATTTGCCCGACTAAAAAGAATATCAATTAATTTGGCAATTGGATTTTTACAGCAGAATTCTATCGTTTATGTATTAATTGCATGGTTTATCATATTTGCAGTTGCAAAGGTCTCAAAACTTGACAAGCGCGGCTTTGAGATAAAACCATACAGCCTTACCTACAAAAATCAAAATGTCCAGCTACTTTTGACCAGGCTTCTCGGAAGAACAGAACGGGCAACAAGAGTTTTCTCAAACACCAGTGTTGTTCTTGGCTTTATAATGATGGGTGCCGGTTTCTGGTATCTAATTTCTAATCTTTCCAACTTTTTTGTAAAACCTGAGTCATTTGCAGAGATGACCGTCCTCATACCAGGTGTTACCATTCAATCAAGTGCAAATATTGCATATTTCCTATTAGCTGTACCAATTGTGCTTGTCATGCATGAAGGTGCACATGGAATAGTTGCTACACTTGAAAAAATAAAGATAAAGACTGGAGGGTTTGCAGTCTTTATTGCACTCTTTGCAGGATTTGTAGAACCAGATGAGGAAGAATTTGCCAAGGCCAAGAAGATATCAAGACTCAGAGTAATAGGAGCTGGAGCAA
This sequence comes from Nitrososphaerota archaeon, assembly GCA_028867395.1. Taxonomy (GTDB): domain Archaea; phylum Thermoproteota; class Nitrososphaeria; order Nitrososphaerales; family Nitrosopumilaceae; genus Nitrosotalea. The sequence continues at coordinate 12,677 of JAGWGO010000013.1, forward strand.
CATCAAATGTTATTTTTTCATTCATAATTGCAGGCCTTCTTCTTTTCAATCCTTCCTTTGCATTGATCATGCCAGACGGCATACGAAACCTGCTCTATAGCGAGCCTCTGGGAGTTCCCGTAATTTCTATCGAACCTGGATCAGGAGCTGAGAAAGCAGGATTGCAAAAAGACGACATTATAACTGCAATCAACGGAATCCATATTTCCTTGCCGCAAGACTTTGCCAAGGTTAAGCTAAAGCCTGGAGATACTGCAACTGTAACAGTAACAAGATCTGGGCAGACCATACAAATCCCAGTTGTTACTACGCCATCAAAAGATGATCCGCAAAAAGGAATGCTTGGAATAATGAGAGCCGCACTTCCTTCATACCAACCTGTAGTTCCATACTACATACATTGGAGTCCCGAGGTGTTCATGTTCCTACTATGGTTATGGATGCTGTCGTTTTTCATAGGAATATTCAACATGCTGCCTCTACCCATACTTGACGGCGGCAAGTTTGTTCACAGCATAATTGAAAAGAAGATTTCAGAGAGAGCTCTCAAGGGTACCATGATGTCATTGTATGTCTTTACTTTTGTTTTGTTTGGTTTGAACATAGCACTGTCTGCTGTAAAATCAGGCTTTATCACCATCTAAGTCTCTAAAATAAGGCTAAATTAAGGAACGAAAAAAATTAACTATGAAATGCGACTATTGTGAAAATCCAGTAGCATATTCTAGGAAATACGCTGGAGAGAATCTATGTCCTAGTTGTTTCTCAAAGTCAATCATTCGAAAGACTGCCAAAACCATATCAAAATACAAGATGATTCAGCCAAAAGATGTGGTAGGGGTTGCAGTCTCTGGAGGAAAAGACTCTTTGTCTCTCTTGCATGTGTTAAAACAGATCTCGTTGAATCATAATTTTACACTTCGAGCAATTACAGTAGATGAGGGAATTCCTGGATACAGAGATGAGGCCTTGGAATTAGTACGTAATTTTTGCAACAAAATTGGAGTTGAACACAATGTTTATTCCTATAAGAAACTTTTTGGCACAACGCTTGAGCAGTCACTTGAGCTAAGAGAAAAAGAAAAGATCTCGTCATGTTCCATATGCGGCATATTAAGAAGACGTGCAATCGATTTTGGTGCCAAAGAGTTGGGGGTAGATACGGTTGCAACAGGCCACAATCTAGATGATTTTATTCAAACTTTTATCATCAACCTTCTATCTGGAGATACAAACAAGATAGGATGGATGGATCCAGAACCAACAGACAGACGAGCAAGAAGAATCAAGCCGTTTTGTGAAATTTATGAAAACGAGATCGTATTCTATGCTTTTACAAATGACATTCCATTCCAATCAGAAGAATGTCCGCACATGAATGAGGGAATTAGAACAGAGATTCGTAATTTTCTCAATTTGCTTGAAACGAAGCACATTGGAGTAAAAAACAATATGTATAGATCAATTTTAAAAGTCTCTTCCAAGCTAAGGGACTACACAGAGAAAAAATGGAAGACGTGTTCCAACTGCGGGTCGGATTGTACGGGCGATACGTGTGCCGTATGTAACACATTATTAAATTTAGGACTAGAGCGACCCTAATGCAGATATGGATCTTATCCTAAGGATATGATGGTAGTAGGGAAGATCAGGGCGCTAGCCGTGCCCTATATCTGAAACCGGCTATATGCAGAGATCGGTAACTGCTGGGTAAATCTCTAGATGGATGATACTCGCTTGACTTGCGGAGATGAAATCACGCCGAAGCGGGTGGATGCAGGACAGAGACTATCCGAAGGGATGGTTCTCAAGTTCTAACTGCCGAAAGGGATGAGGTCCGGGAGGGAGCAATCCTAAGGTAGAGCATCCACGCTGCGTCGTCTACGTGGCGGATCTTGCTTGACTTGAGATGAGGTCATTTGTCTAGACTGGAACCGGCAGAGCTACTACCTCTAAATATTGCATAGTAAATTGAATAGATATGGACGGTTTGGTTTCTGGACATT
>JAGWGO010000219.1 GCA_028867395.1 Nitrososphaerota archaeon
TTCAGTCAAGACCCACTGCTCAATTAGTGGGCATGTTCTAGGACTTACTTCACCATCTAATGTACACCTTTGTTCTACGGGACATATGAGACATGGAGCAGACTCGATTGACTGGGTGCTTACAGGAACGTGAGCAATCTTGAGCTTGTATGTCCATCTGCCATCCTGCAAGATCTTTTCTCTTTTTATCAGATGCTGCCTCTCAAGTTTCAGTGCAAGCCTTGAGCCATCTCTACTTGAAAGTTTGAGCTTCTTCCACAGTTCGCTTTGAAACATTCCGTCATCTCCACGTTTTGCGACATGGTCAAGTACCGCAGTCTTGAGTTTTTCCATGTCAAGGCCCTCGATTGCAAAATTTTCAATCTCCTTTTCATCAATCTCTTCTAGTTCTTCGTCTGTGGGTTCTGCCTGTTTCTTCTTTGTATCGACGGCCTTCTTTTTCTCTACCTTTGTTTTCTTTTCCTCAACCTTTTTTGCTACTTTTTTTTCTTCAGCCTTCTTTGGTTTCTTTTCTTCTACTTTTTTTGATTTTTCTGTTTTTTTAGCCATAACTATATCTCAATAACAATAATGCTATTTCCTCATCAAGCCTTTGTCGCTTGCAATATAATAACATATTATTTCATTTACTGGACGTTAAAGGTAGCGGTCACGTTTATGTCGTTCTGATACGACTTGTTCTTCATGTCAGCCACAATCTGATAAGTTCCTGTACTGTTTATGACTGGAGAGAAGGCACCGTTGAGTGGGAGTGTAGAGTTGGTAGAAGCAAAGCACTGTGAGAAATACGCGTTCTGAGCCACGGCTTGCTTTGGATCTGTATTTATGTTGTATATCGTCATGTACAGGTCGCCGCAATCAAACAAAGTGTTGTTGACGCTGACAGTAAAGCTCAGCGGTGCAGATAGAGGATATGTATTGTTTAGGCTGACTATTCTGATGTCTGGGCTTCCCTGTTGAGTTGGAACTGATACAAATTTAAACTGCCACATGTTTAGTTGCCTGTCTGGTTGGGCCAAGACATTTGATAAAACATATCCACCAAGTATTATCGATATTACTACTGGAAATAGAAAAACAAGATAAGCAATTTTCCTTGCACCCATTTCGTAATCTAACCACTTGAATTCCCTTATATCTATTTGGTCGGTTTGTGAATGTTCACAACAAATCTGACGAATAAGTTAAATCACAGACTTGGACAATAGCGCTAGATGCGGCTTAGGAGATTTAGAGTTAGAGCTTATCGTTGTATACATGATTCCGGAGAGATCAAAGTGGGCGACCTGGCCGCATTTGTTGGAAGAAACGAAAGCGGCAAGACCACAATACTTGAAGCTCTTACTTTGCTAAACAAAGATCAAAAAGTATCGGACCTTGACCTATGTGACGAGATGACAGAGGAGCTAAAGACCGAGATCAAGCTTGCAGAAGGAGATTTTGAGTTAAATGAAAATGAGATTAGCCTAATCAGGGAAAAGTTCCCAAATCTTCAGGACATCAGGAGAATGAAGATCTTCAGGACAAACAAGAACCCACGCGTACAATATGACTTTGGAGACGTCAAGATAAGCGGAGAGGCAAGCAAGAGGCTTAATTCATGGGAAAACTTTGTCGAAAGGATACAGGACTTTGTAAACTCTATGCCAAACGCCACAAGAATACGGGTTGATACAAAATTTCTGTCAGCTCCTCCGCCAAGGACACGAGATGTCTTTATGAACATAATGGCAGAGTTTAACAACAACATTTACCTTCTTGCTTCAGAAGACCCACGCATAATTTCAGACTGGAAAAAGATCTACGAAGATCTAGATTACATATTTGACAACATGCTGATTGGTACAACCGAGAGGTCTGCACTTGAGAACTTTATCGAAGATAAATTGCATCCAAGGTTTGTCTATTTTTCAGATTACAAAAAGATACTTGGCAACATTGACCTTGAAGAGTTCCTAAGAGAGACAAGAGGAATCAGGCCAAAGGGTCTAGAGTTTATCGAAGAGTTTGACAAAGCCGAGACGGTCATGAACTTGTTTTACCTAGCAGAACTTGATGCGCAAAAGCTAGAAGAGGCCCAGAACAGCCCGTCAAAGCTCATCAAGCTACTTCATACCGCAAGCAGAAGGCTTAGCGATAGATTAAATCCTGCCTGGAAGGGAGACCCCATCCATGTAGAGTTGAGATGGAATCCAGGAAACATTTTGAGTGTAGTGATATCTGATGTTCACAAGGATGGAACTATAACTAATACTGGTCTGCTAAACAGAAGAGCCGAAGGTTTCAAGTGGACATTTTCTTTCATCGTTAACTTTGCCGCAGAGACTCAGAAGGCAGAACTAAAAGAAGCAATATTGCTGCTTGACGAACCTGCAAGAAACCTCCATCCAGCGCAGCAGAGAGGTATATCTGATCTTCTCAAAGGCCTTGCAGGCTCTAACCAGATCTTGTACGCAACTCACTCACCATTCATGGTCTTTGATTACACTCCAGGAAATCTATTGGTAGTCGAGCTTGATAAGAGAAAACACCTAAGTCACATTTACTATGATTATTGGAATGCAGACGACCAAACACTAATTCCTATACTCTATGGCCTTTCAAGAGGACTAGTAGAGTCCATAGTTGACAGACAGATAGGGTTCAACTCTAGACCGGTGATAATTGTTGAGGCAATGTCTGACTCGATGTATCTTAACGCATTTGACAAGTTTCTAAAAGATCCAAACTTGTCCATGAACCCACTCAACGTCGTACCTGCTTTCAGCAAAAACTCTGTCATGGCCTTGGCCATATTTTACAGAAATCACGGTTATGATACTTTTATTCTGCTTGACAATACGGATGAGTCAAGCCACATTG
>JAGWGO010000220.1 GCA_028867395.1 Nitrososphaerota archaeon
TTTTCCGTGATAAAACGGAGGTTTGGATCTGAGATCAGGTCGTACAATGATGCCATGAAGGAAAGGGATCTGATGTACCGGCTGCTTGCCTACAACTGCCACAGGATGTGCCTGATTTCTTGTTTATTGCGGATGGTTTCTAGGCAGCCTTTAATTCCTCATAAGTTCATTGCAATTAGTTGCAATCGCGAAAACCAAGTTTATCTTTATGGATGTAGTAAATCATAATACGATACCTACAAATCAAAATCAAGCGGAGATTCCTGAGCCCTTGTTGAGGATACTGTCGGAAAAAAGCGCATTACAAATACTAAGATCTGCAGCATCGCCCAAAAATGCATATCAACTCAGCCAAGAATGTGATGTCTCGCTTACCACGGTATATCGACAGATAAAACGCTTAAACGACAAAAAGCTACTTGTGGTATCAGGCTCGATAGACAAGAGCGGAAAAAAACATTTTGTCTTCAAGAGCAAGACAAATGTCTATTGCAGGTGTGCCTGCTCGCACATTGATATATCTCCGTTTATCAAGTCTGAAGAACTCAAGTGAATCTTATCCCCCAAAATAGCAGTATAGTTTCTTATTAGGAGTATTGTCTTGTAACCTCAATTTGGCAATACTGAGAATACCTAGGGGATTGATAATTGCATTAATAGGAATAGCCGTGCTTGTTATAGGTTCTAACATCTTTGACAGCTCCTATGACGCAGTCGAGTCTGCAATGTTAAACAAACAATACCTAATGGAAGACAAGATGCTATCCCCAGGGCAATATCTCAATTCTACGATAACTTGGAATCATCTTGCTGATCACAGTGTATTGATAGTCAATGCGTCTCCAACCTCTAGTCTTGTAAATCTTCAAGTGGATGAGCCTGGCGGTGGAACATTTGGGAAGGAAAGCAAAAACGGATACGTATATCATATTATAGGGAAGAGCACACAAAACCAAGCAAACTATTACTACAAGGTGTCCAATCAAGGAAGCGAGCCTGCAACCATCAATGTGGTTTTGGGCGAAGACCCGTACCTTAGTGGCAAGTGCAGCGCAGATAATGAGGTGTTGTGCTATGCAATTCCTGCCGTGAGTGGTCTTGTGATAGCAGGCATGCTTGCGCTGATAATAGGCTCTGCAATTGCAGTAAATGACTTTAGAAAAAAGAGAAAACCTCAACCAAGCCAAGCTTAGTGCCTTGGCAATACATGATCATGCTTTGATTATTCCGTTGCTGATAAGATACTGTATTCCTTTTACAAAGTCGTCATCTGAAATCTGACCCTCTGCCCACCATGCTGCAGAATTTTTAATCCATGAAGGAATTTGTTGTTGGGGCTGAGAGGTGCTATTGGTAGGAGGCACAACTATGATTCCTTTTTGTATCAGGTATTGAATTCCACTAAGAAAGTTCTGGTCATCAACTGTTCCTGAGGCCCACCACTTGGCAGTATTTTTTACCCATGGTGGAATCTGAACATCACCAGGTGCCGGTCCTACGTAAAAAGTATAGACTGCCCTCTCAAAGTCTGCAGCGTTTTGGTAAAATCCATTCTGTGATGACGCCATCACAAGAAAATATTGCCTTCCATCTCTTAGCCAGAATGAAAATTCTTCAATTATTGGCATGCTCTTTGTTGTGGTCTGGTTCTCTGACGCAACTGCCTGTATCACAAATCCATCTGAAAATCTCTCAATGTTTTGCTGATACACAGTAAATTTTGAACTATCGAAAAGCTTTGCAATGGACATTTGAAGAATCTGCGAGTCAGGCGTAGTCCATATCTCATCAGGTATGGGTTTGCCCTGATAGTAATAGATTGCAAAGTTTGCTTCATTGTCGGGGTTCTCGTTTCCAAAGATTACCAATGCTGTATCAGAACTATTGCCCTGGCTTACAGGTATCCACCCCCTGGGGGGAGTTATGGAAAAGTCGTATGCTGAATCAGTGTATATGTTAGTCCGACTGTTTGCGGGACTGAACATCGGAACTAGGGCACTCGACGTCGTCGTGTTTCCGTCTCCCCATGCATGCCCTATCAAGAAAGGCAAGGCCAAAGTTATCAAAAGTGGATAAAAAACTAGTCTCAACATGATCTTTTCTCAAAGTCTGTTATAAGAATTATATCTACTGCACTGGTTGAGATTTTCTAAAATAACAGCGTGACCCATGGGGCAGATTTTTATCCTATCTTGTCTGCATAATTTTTGTGCTCAAATATACTTTGCTGCTTTTGTTCTTCGTCCCATCAGCATCATTTGCATTTACGACAGGACAGAATGCTACTCTTGTTATAGGTCACAGTGATTTTAATACTGGTGGGACCATTCATGACGCAACTTCTGCAAATGCATTGTACATACCAGAAGGAATAGCATTTGACAAATCAGGAGACCTCTGGATAGCAGACACTGGTTTTAACCGCATGTTGATGTTTCCCAGTCCATTTACAAACGACGAGGGTGCAACCCTTGTAATTGGACAAGAGAACTTTACCTCATCAGGACCAGCACTATCTTCTACAGGACTTGACCAGCCATATGGCATGGCTTTTGATGACAATGGAAACATGTGGGTAGCAGATACCAATAACAACAGGATAGTAGAGTACAAGGCTCCATTTACAGCAGGAGAGCAAGCCTCGATAGTGATAGGCTCTCCAAGCTTTGACAAGGGAACGTCCCCAACTACTGCAAGCTCACTTGCAGCTCCTTACGGACTGGCGATTGACAAGTCAGGAGATCTCTGGGCAGTAGATTACTATGATAATAGGGTACTTGAATATACTCCCCCTTTCAAAAACCAGATGAATGCTACTCTTGTTATAGGTCAGTCTGATTTTACTAGTAATT
>JAGWGO010000014.1 GCA_028867395.1 Nitrososphaerota archaeon
AAACGTATTGTATCCTGATATTCCTACCTCTTTTGATCCTGTAAACGCAATGCCGTCAACATCTGAACTCTCAAGAATTGTCTTTCCTACGACACTCCCGGCACCTGCGACAAAGTTTACAACAGCAGGTGGAAGCTTGTGGTATATTGCCTCTACAAACTTGAATGCAGAGATTGGAGAGTCGCTTGATGGTTTTAGAACGATGGTGTTACCAGTTATGAGAGCGCCTGAGCTCATGCCTATTGCTATTGCAGAAGGAAAGTTGAATGGCGCAATTATGCCCCAAACCCCGTATGGTTTGAGTACGCTTCGAGTATTTTCGTTCTTGTTTGCGCTCTGCGTCTCCTTTGCAAACCCTTGGTTTATCTCAAGTTGTTCTGCGTAGAACCTCATAAAGTCAATTGACTCGTCAAGATCCCCTATTGCCTCAAACCTGTTTTTACCGTTCTCAAAACTCATTATTGCAGCAAGTTTGAACTTTTCTTGCGAAAATATGTCTGCCACCTCACGAAATATTTGCACTCTCTTTTCGTATGGGGTCAGGGACCAGTTGGCAAATGCATTCTTGGCAGCATCTATTGCACGTAGGGCGTCTTCCCTTGATGCTAGTGGAAAGTTTGCAAGAACCAGATTCTTGTCTGCTGGCGAGTGCACCTGAAATTGATTGTTAGAAAATATCTCCTTGCCGCCTATAATCACAGGATAGTTTTTACCAAAATCCTTCCGAATTTCTTCTACTGCATTGTCAAATCTCTTATGAAACTCTTCGGTATTGTTATTCTCGACAAATCTTGCCCAAGTCTTTTCGTTTTGGAACACAAGGTAATATCACAATTACTAACATAAATTAGTTTGAATTGGCATTAGCTTTAGGACAAAGCTATTTCAAACGCGAAACATTTTATCCTTAGAGGTAAAGGGGTCTTATGCTCAATACTGTTTATCGTGATGCCCTAAAGAAGCGAGAGGAAGCAAGATCCATATTCAAGGGAGAAAAGTTTGATCGAATAATTCAGACAGCAAGAGAGAACTGGGTTGATTATGAGCCACAGAAAAAGGAGGCAGACATTGCAGGCATAGATAGCAGTTACAACAGCACCAAGTTTCAGGGACTTGAGCTTTGGGTGGTTACTGGTGTATCGATAAAGTCAGATGGGACAATAATAACTGAGATCCACAACCAAGGACTAGGACAGCCAAGCCCCGAACTCGAGACGCAGGCAAGCAAGATGGAGGTAGAGGCATGTGCTTCCTCTGTAGACAAGGCGGACCTTGTGGTACTTGACGGCTCTTTGTACTCACAGTTTCTTACAAGGCAGACTTCGCTTGGAAGCTCAATTACATCATCTATCAAAAAGAGAAACAATGTTGTATTCATTTCAAAGACATCATCTGCTAGAAAACAGTTTGAAAGACTCGGTGCAGTAGCAGGTGACATATTTTATTACAATCATGCACTCAAGAGACCCGGGTTTAGCAAGATATTTGTGGACAATGAACTTGGCCCAGGCAAAGTCGTCTCATATGTCTATGCAAGACTGCGTGATTCTACTCCTCTGATCAAGATAGAGTTGCTTGGGTCAGGCATCAACGAGAACGAGATGAAATCTCTGCTTGACAAGCTGACAAAAAATAGCGTTGGCGGCTATCCTTATTCATTAAAGCTTGCACATGAGAATTGCAAGATAACAAACTCTGACCTTTCAAGACTTGTCAGTCTGTACGGGCTTGCAAATGAGGTGGGCTCAAGGGAGGTACTGAGTTGACAATAGGCGTAGTAATTGGCGAGTCCAAGCCAACAGAAGTTACCGCCCAGTCCTCAAGACCGCTCTCTGTTGGCGAGTATGTCATAATTGATTCTCAAGACGGCAAGATATTGGGCCTGGTCGAAAAATCTGCCATATCAAGTGAGGCACTTACAAATGTCAGAAACTTTGACGAGGCAATAGAGAGCAAGGAGGTAGCCGAGATAAATTCAAGAGACAAAAACTACAAGGTAAAGATAGGAATACTTGGATTTTTGGATAATTTACAAAAAGGCCATGTCATAATTCCGGCAGTTCCTCCACTACCCGGGACATCCATACTTGAAGCGACAGAGAAGGATCTTGGCATGATCTTCGGTCCTGCCGGAAAAGAGTGGATAAGAATAGGTTCGCTTTTGAGAAATCCAAACATTGAGGCAAAGATAAACATCAACAAGATTGTGTCAAGACATTTAGCAATTCTTGCAATGACCGGCATGGGAAAGAGCAATCTTGTATCACTTGTGGCAAAACATGTTGCCTCGCTAAATGGCACTCTTGTTATTTTCGATTATCACAATGACTATGAGAACCTGGATGTTGCAAAGATGAATTACATGCTTGCAAAGATTAATCCTAGGCTTTTGCCTGCAGACAAGCTTGCCGAGGTCATCGAGCTTCGAGAGAACGCAGACAAGCAGCAGCGCGTCTTGAGAGAATCATTTACAGAATCAGTCAAACAGTCAAAGGACTTTTGGACGTCTCTAGAAGAAAATGTTGCCGCGTTTGGACGTACCACAAAAGGCTATGCAGACAGCGCAAGCAGGGTCCTTGACAAGATAGATGACGCCAAGCACAGATTCTCAGATATTTTAGACCCAGATTGTGGAGACCCAGTAGACCTGATAAAAGAAGGAAGAGTAAATGTGTTAAACATTGCAGAGCTCAGCGAGCGCCAGGCAAATGCAGGACTGGCATACTATTTACAGGAATTACTGCAACAGAGAAAAGAAGCTGTCTGGGAAAGAAAAGGCAAATCTACACATAAACGAAACCACAAGTTTCTTACTCCAATCTTTGCAATAATAGAAGAAGCCCACGTCTTCATACCAAAAGGTGAGCACACTGACACGAAATACTGGGCATCCAAGGTGGCAAGAGAGGGGCGCAAGTTTGGAATAGGCCTTGGCATTGTATCCCAGAGACCTCGAAACATAGACCCAAACGTACTCAGTCAGATGGGCTCTCTTGCGATAATGAAGATAGTACAAGACGATGATCAGCAGCAGATAGCTTCGGCTGCAGAATCGCTAAGCAAAGACCTTCTCTCGCAGCTCTCGTCGCTAAACATTGGAGATGCCGTGTTCATAGGCCAATGGGTTAACCTGCCTTCCATTGTGCACGTGGATGAGGTAAAGAGCAAGCGCTCAGGCTCTGACCTTGACGCCGTAGCAGAGTGGAACGAGACTTACAGGTTCAAGGACATTGCAAAGGAATCAACACAAGGCATGATTCAAAAAGACCTTTTGCTTGATTGAGATGATCTTTTCACACATTTCTGACACACATCTTGGGTTTGTACAATACCATTCGGAAGAGCGCGAAGATGATGTCTACTCTGCATTCAACCAAGCAATAGACATCTCGATAAAAGATCATGTAGATTTTGTGATACTTGCGGGAGATATTTTTCATGTGCCAAATCCAAGTGGCAAAGCCATAGTAATGCTTGCAAATGCCTTGAAAAGATTAAAGCAAAGTAGTATCGACTCGTTTTTTATTTTAGGAGATCATGACATTAGTAGAATAAGGTCTACTCCTGTACCATGGGTGTACCATAATTTAGAATTTTCAAGATATATCGGAGGTGGTAAGCCATTTGTGTACAAAGATATTCTAATTGCAGGGTTCGACAAGAGAAGAAAGAGTGAGATTCATACTTTTGAAAATGATTTTGCCGCAGTGGATGCGGATACAAAGAATCACCAGGGACACAAGATACTTGTGTTGCACCAAGGCATCTCAGAGATAAACAAGTTTGCGGGAGAACTAAACTCTACTGACCTGCCAAAGAACTTTACGTATTATGCCATGGGCCATCTTCACGACCAGGAGTTGAAAAAATTTCCTCACCTTGGAGGCCCTCTTGCATATCCAGGCTCCATAGAATTGACATCAAGTGAGACCATAAAGGACACCCAGAAAGGATTCTATGAAGTTGACATATCACGTGCAGAGGCATCCCCGACATGGATAAAACTCGATACAAGACCCCAGATCTCGGTCAAGACATCAGTTGACAAACTCTCAGATGAGGTAAGCGCTCTTGCAGAAAAAATCAAGGGATACAGCAGAAAACCAATAGTTGAGATAAGGATAACAGGCGAGGTTACAGAGCCTGGCTCGATACAGGGACAGATTGCAAAGCTGTCTGAGCTTACCCTGCGGTGCTTTTGGAAACACATCTCATCTGAGCAGGCAAATGGCTCTGTCTTCATTGAGAGGCCATTAAAGATTGAAGACGAGATGCACAAAATAGCTAAAGACATTCTTGGCTCCACAGAACTCGCAAATTTTGCAATAACAGAGTTGTTGCCTCTCCTATCAAAAGGAAGTGTTGAAGAGGCAAATCACGCAATCAATGAGAACTATATTCAATTCAAAAAGGGATTTGGAAATGCTTCAGTCAGTTGAGATTGAAAATTTTCTTTCACATGAGCATACCAAGCTAGACTTTGAAAATGGTGTAACAGTCTTTGTCGGACCAAACGGTGCTGGCAAGTCAAGTGTCATAGACGCGATAACTTTTGCATTGTTTGGGGAACACATAAGAAAGTCAACAAAGGGTTTGTTGCGCAGAGGAAGCAGTCAAGCTTATTCCAAGATAGGATTTTCAATAGGAACAAGGCAGTTTGAAGCAATTCGTAAGATAGATTCCAAGGGGACCGTGTCTGCACAGTTGTATGAAAAGATAAACAGTGAGTTGGTTCCGCTTGCAGCAGGCGAGAGAAAGCAGTTTGGCGAGTCCATGACTCAAACAATCGAGTCCCTCATAGGTCTTGATTTTGAAAAACTCAAGGTAGCATCAATTGTGCAGCAGGGAGAACTCCAGTCAATCATTGAAGCAGATCCTAAAAAATTCAAGGAACTTGTAAACGCGATAATTGGAATCGACAAGTTAGATGTTGCATACGAGACCATGAAAAAATCAATTGATTCCTTTAGGGCATCAGTTAGAACAAGGCTAGACTATGACGACACAAGTATTGAGGCACTTCAGATCAAGACAGATTCTCTGCAAAAAGAGATTGCAACGCTAGAACCGCAGAAAAAGACCTTGGAGGAAGAAAAAGCACGAAAAGAGCAAGAGTTTGTTGCACTGCAAGGCAAGATAGAGGGTGAGGCTCCAAAGGAGCTCAAGATAAAGGAGATAGAAAAGAGGAAAGAAGAGCTTGCAAGATACCTTAGAAATACAGTAACTTCAATCAAGAATCAGATAGCAGAAAAAGAGAGGAGGTTTGCAGAATGCTCAAGCAGTATCACAGTATTGGCATCCAAGCTTCAACTAGAATCAGACAACATACAGGCACAACAAGATCTGGATAAGATAAGAATCGAGTCAAAAGACGTAAGCAACAAGATTGCAAAGATAAAGGGACAGCAAGAGATTGCAGACAAACTACAACTAGTTGACGGAAAATGCCCTGTTTGTGATTCAAAGGTAGACCAGATCAATCCGTTATTTGAGCAAGAGCACCTGCGCAAGGAACTTGACACTCTCACAAAACAACTTGAAGTCCTTGCAAAAGAGGAAGTTTCCATCCATACGAAGAAAAAAGAGATTGACTTGAAACTTCACCAGATTGTAAAAGCAGAAGGAGTACTGTCATCAAACAGCATAAAAAGTCAAGAAGACCTGGCAAGACTCAAAGAAGAGATCTCAAGCTTGCAGTCTAGTGTAAGAGAAGTATCGTTTGATGTCAGCACTACAGGAAACATGACACAGTTTGCAATAGATGAAAATTCGACAAATGCCATAAAGACAATATCTTCTCTCATGGAGGAGACCCGGGACTTTGATGCAATAAAGTTCCGAGAGCTCAAAGCAAGGCTAGAGCAACAAAGAACACTCATCAGCAACTTGGACCAAGAGATTGGAGCCACAACAACGAGGTTGAAGCTGCGAAGGGAGGAAGTTGAAAAAATATCCACGGTTTTGGAGGAATTACAACATGTCAGGCGATACGTATCAACCCTTGAGACTATACGCAGTCAGATTTACAATAGAGATGGTCCTGTTGCAACAAGTCTTCGTTCATGGGCGCTGGGTACAATATCACAAAAAGCCTCAGAATATCTGACCACCTTCAACGTAAAGATTCAGAGAATAATTCTTGAAGACAAGGCAAGAGATATCGGAATTACTTGTTATGCAGGAAATTCCATGTTAGACCTAGAGTCATTGAGTGGAGGAGAGAAGGTAAGCGTTGCCCTTGCACTTCGCCTTGGCATGGCACATCTCATGGGCTCGTCTCACCTGAACTTTATCATACTTGACGAGCCTACAACGCATTTGGACCACGAACGAAGAAAGTCTCTTGTAAACGTTCTCTCACAGGCGTTTGAGTCAAACATTGACGCCATATCGCAGTTCATCATAATAACGCATGACTCTGAAATATTTGAAAACTCTAACATCGATGCGATATACGACTTTAGATCTACACCAGAAGGAACACAGGTAGTTCCAATCTAGCCGCCAGTCAACTTGGCAAACTTTTCATTCTTGCATAGGCTTTCCATAAACTTTAGATTTGATAAAGCAACCACTGCAGAGTCCCTAACTTGCTCGCTAGAGTCTAAGAGTGCTTTTTGCAAAGTCTCTCTTGCTTCTTGCGAGCCAATCACTCCAAGTGCAACTGCTGCCTCGTGTCGCACAAACAAGCTTGGGTCGTTGCGAGTTGCATCCTCCAGTGGCTTGATTCCACTCCTAAGACACATCTGTCCGAGTGAAAACGCAGCCTCGTGTCGCACAAGTTCGTTCTCGTCATTTTTCAGCACTTTGGAGATATATGGAACAACATCTTCTCCTCCCATGTCAACAAGTATGCAAACTGCCCTGCATCTTATCACAAAGTCTTCATCGTTAAGCAGTTTTACAAAATATTCTTTATCCTTTTTCTCGTATCTATCTTCCATCTCAGATAAGAGTTCAAGACGCCCTTTAGGAATAAGTTCCATGCACACAATTTTATAATCGCATATTTATTTCAACTACTGTATGACCAGATTACGATATTGGAAGTTGACAATTGATGATCTCAAAAAGGCAAACTACGATCCAAAGAAGGTTCTGATCTGGGAGATCAAGTGCTCAAAAGACGACGCAGGTACTCACTTTGGAGTTTTCTGCTACAGAAATGGCGCGCCGTGGGATTACGCCTCCATTCACGGCATTGTCTTTTACCACAATATGATATTAGACGAGGAAGTAAAGAACATCACAAAGTTCCTCAAGGACAAGTTTGGCGGAGAGCCAGCAGAGAAGGGAAGCAGGGTGTTTTTGAAGAACTCTCGTGAGATATTTGATCCAAAAGAGATAGCCGAGTTGGCAGTCGCATTGGGAGACAAGTTTGAAGCAAGCACAGAGTTGACAGTGGAGCTTGAGAACTTTACTCCTCAAGAGCAGGAACAAAGTAATCTCCCCTCAAGCAAGATCTTACCGATACCCGGCAAGTAGATAAATAGGGTTTTAACGAATTCAAAGATCTCTGATAGATATGTCGATGACAATCATGGGGCATCTAGAGGAGCTAAGAAAGCGACTCTTCAGGATGGTAATCTCGGTTGGAATAGTGACTTTTTTCATCCTCAGTTTTCACCTAACACCTTTCGTTTACGATGGGATTCATCTTTATTATCCCACCTTTAGTCCGTTTGACAACATTGCAGCCCAAGCTACGTTAGCAATGAAGCACCATATGCTTCCGCCCGAGGTCCAACTGATTCAAACAGCACCCGGTCAGGCATTTTTTGCCCAGTTCTATATCGCAGTCTTGCTTGGAATTGCAGTCTCAATGCCAGTAATCGTAAGAGAGTTCATGGCGTTTCTTGCACCTGCTCTTGCAAAAAAAGAGGTTCACATAATAAAATCAATCACGGCCCCAGCGGTGGGTCTTTTTGCAGTAGGCTGCGTATTTGCGTTCACAGTTATCGTACCATACATGCTTGCATTTCTTTACAGGTATGGTCAGTCTGCAGGACTGCTTACTTTTCTTAACATTGTAGATTTTATCACATTTGTACTGCAATTCATGCTCGCGTTTGGAATATCATTTCAGCTGCCTCTGATAATGTACGCAGTCACTGCATCTGGAATGGTTGAAGAAAAGTTTTGGAGGCGCAACATAAAGTGGGCCGTAATTGCAATTGTCATCTTGGGAGCTGCAATAACACCTGACGGAAGTGGAGTCACAATGTGGTTTGTGGCAGGCCCTCTCATAGGACTCTATCTCGTAGGCATGTTCCTCTCAGAGAGACGCGCAAAACAGATAGCTGCCAAATGATTGAATTCAGGTTTTCAAGAGTTTGACAGCACCCAACACTTAAATCTTGATCTGACGCATTAATAGCACTCATGGCGTATGAAAACGTAATAATTGCAGTAGTAATTATCGGCGTACTAATTTTCGGAGCAAAAAAGATTCCAGAGCTGGCTCGAACGTTTGGCAAGGCAAAGGGCGAGTACGAGAAAGGTAGAATCGAGTCCGAAAAAGAGCTAAAAGAGTTCAAAGACAAAGAAGATCTCAAGTAAAGAACGCTTTTTTACCCATTCAAAAATAGATCCCGCATGATCAAAAGATCAGAGATTCAAGACATAGTAAGAGGATACTCTGATCTTTGCGTCGGAGTGCTTGGCAGTCATTCTGCTCTTGAGATAATGGATGGAGCAAAGGACGAAAATTTCAGAACTACTGTAATATGCCAAAAAGGCAGAGAGATTCCCTACAAGAGGTTTTCAAGAATTGCAGACGAAATAATCATAGTAAACAAGTTCAAAGACATGTTGTCCCCCAAGATACAGTCAAGGCTTAGGTCAGAAAACACCATAATAGTTCCCCACAGGGCCCTTACAGCATATCTTGGGTATAATGCTGTAGAGAATAGGTTCAAGGTTCCACTGTTTGGAAATCGTGCACTTTTTCAGGCAGAAGAGCGTTCGCACAAGAAGAACCAATACTATTTGCTTCAAAAAGCAAAGATAAGACTGCCAAAAATCTTCAAGAACCCAAAAGATATCGACAGGCCAGTAATAGTAAAGGTTCAAGAAAAGTCTCGCAAGCTAGAGCGTGCGTTTTTCATTGCGACATCTTATGCAGATTACAAAGACAAGACAGAACAGAAGATAAGACAGGGTCTTATCTCCCGAGAGGCGCTAAAGATTGCAAGCATCGAGGAGTTTGTCATAGGCACTTACTTTAATTTCAATTATTTTCACACACCCATTTCAGACGAGGTAGACTTTTTAGGAATAGAGAGAAGGCTTCAGACAAACGTCCATGATTTTGTGTCTCTCCCTGCCAAACAACAGCTGGAAACCAACATTGAGATTCAGAACATCGAGGTAGGCCACACACCTGCAAGCATACGCGAATCGCTGCTTGAAAAAGTAATAGAGACAGGAGACAAGTTTGTCGCAGCAGTAAAGAAAGAGTACCCGCCAGGAATCATTGGGCCCTTTTCGCTTCAGAGTGTGATCACAAGAGACCTTGAGATTATAGTGTATGACGTATCGCTTAGAGTTCCAGGCAACCCAATTCTTGCGACCACCAGTCCCTATACAAAGTACAAGTATGGTGAAACTTTTGGCGTTGGCAGAAGAATAGCCATGGAATTGAGAAAAGCACAGCAGGATGGAAAACTAGAACAGATTTTTACCTAGGCTTCCATCTTTTCTTTTAAGAGATTTTTTCTTACAAGTATTGGAACATTGTAAAAAGTTGCAAGAGCAATGGCGTCTGATGCCCTATAATTTCGCATAACAATATCGTGTTTTCCTGTAAAGTACAAGTTTGCTCGCAGAACGCTTCCGCTCTCATACACCTTTATTCTTACAAGTACAAGCTCGTTTATTTCCGAGATCTCTTCGATCATGTTGTATATCGTAGGTATTGCGCCCCTCTCACCTTCGATAAAATTTGATATGTGCCTTGCAACCTCGCCTGAAAACGCGCGCATGTGAAATTCCTTTTCATCGTCAGATCGAAGAACTACAAGACCTTCCACTCCGTATGGATCTACAAACCCGACATGAGTTATCTTGGTTGTCGCATAGTCCGAGTCCTGAGGCTCGTTAATCTTCACAAGTCATTATCACCCTTCATTGCAAATAAATACTTTGGAGGAAATCACAGATAGGATTTAATGTCACTGTGCCTCGTTTTTACTCGTTGGAAAAACAGCGCACAGTACACCGTTCGCACAGAGCTCTGATAATTGTCGGTTTTCTTGCAATAGCAATATCATTTCTTGCATATGCAAGAAATGATGAATTAACAGTAACCCCTGCTGCCATGCCAGCCCTTCAGAACATGGCAGTTGCTACATATGTCATACTGTTTACCTCGTTTGGCGCAATAGGGTGGGGCTTTTACAAGTTTTACAGGGCCAAGGTAGAGAGCCCCGATTCTTCCACCTCTTCAATAATTTCTAACGCGTTGAACAACAAGAGAGCAAAACGCATCTTTGTCATAAGTGCAATAGGATACGGAATATTCTTTGGGTTAACATCAGGAGTAATTTTGTACAAACCCGATATCAATGCAACAGACTATGGATTTCCAGCACCGCCTCACATAGAGCTCTCGCCTTGTTGTGGCTTGCCTGGATACATGCCAATGATATTTGCATTCTTTACAGAACATGTAGGATTGCAGATCGTGCCACTGAATCTAGTTCTACTTGTAGCAGTCTCGTTCTTGGTGGGACTGAACTTTTCTCTTTCTGCAACCACCTTTGTCGCAGCAAAAAGTGCTGGCAAGTTTGGAACATTTGGGGCACTGACAGGTTTATTTGTCGGATGCCCGACATGCGCTGGTACTGCATTTACGATGCTTTTTGGCCTCGGTGCAAGCGCTACAGGCATTACGTTGTTTTTGACAAGCTACGAGGCACAGATTCAGACAATATTTATCGCAATTTCCACACCCATTCTACTTGCAACGCCATACATCATGGCAAGAAAGATAAGAAAAGAACGAAGCGGAAGTTGTGCGCTAGAGCCTAAGCAGTAGATTTGGTAACTTGAGGAGTCTTCCAGTCTCCGATGTTGTAACCGTTCTGCCTTAGATATTTTAGAGTAAGCTTGTAGACCAGCTCGTCATGGTCAGATGTCTGCAATATCTCGCTCCAAGAAACAACACCCGCATGTTCAATTTTCTTTGTAAGATCAGAAGAGAGTGTCTCTGCAATCTTTTTGCACTGGTCAAACGTCTTGCCGTTTTTATATGCTCTTGTTCTTGCATCACAGGCGTCCATGAGTATCAGATTGCCTAGCCCAAATAAAAAGTTGAATAACCTACAAAATAGTTTTAAACCAAATTTCACAAGAGGTTGATAAATGTCATCGCCTGATCAAAAGTTGGTAAGCATAAACCCAGTAGATGTGCTCCTGTGGACATTTCGCCGAAATGAGACAGACGTGGTAAACCTATACGATGCGCTTACCTCACTCATGCAGATAGCTACCGGTGGCAACATGCTAAACTTTGGCTACTGGAAGGAAGGCACCTCAAACCCATTTGAGGCACAAACAAACCTCTGCAGGATGGTTGCAGACATGGCAGAGATGAAAGATGCTCAAAATGTCTTGGACATAGGAAGTGGTTTTTCAGAGCCTGCAACAATTTGGAAGAAAGATTATCCGCATCTGAAAATTTCGTGCATTAACGTAAACCAGAAACAGCTTGCGTCTGCTGCAGGAATTATCAAAGAAAATGCGGATCCTTCATTATCACATGGAATAAATCTCATCAACTCTACTGCCACAAAATTACCGCTAGCTGATAATTCCGTTGACAGAATAATTGCGTTGGAATCGGCACAACATTTCAAGCCTTTTTCAGATTTTGTAATAGAGGGCAAAAGAATATTGAAAAGAAATGGAGTTCTTGTGCTTGCCATACCAGTGATGACAAGAACTGCAAAATCTCTTGAATTGTTTAAACTTGGAATATTATCATTTACTTGGTCGTCTGAACACTATGCGCTTGATAACATAAGACATATGATAGAAAGATCTGGCCTAAAGATAACCTCGATGAACATGATAGGCTCAAAGGTATACCAACCCCTTGCAGACTATTATGTAAAGAACAGAGAATTCCTGCGGGCAAGGATACTTGGACAATATCCATCATACATTGAGAAGATCCTCTTCAAGTCATTGGTAAAGATGAGAGATGTATCTGAGAACACAACCATTGACTATGTTCTTTTAAAATCTGTTGCAGAATAACAAACAAAGCCTTATCTTATAGCAAGACACCACGTATATTGTAATACCAGTTACGCTGGTACCCGCTGCGTAGAGTAAAATCTACGCAGGTGCCATTTATTACTAATATTCAGAAAGTCAACAGGTACACTTGCTTCGAGGTACACGGGTCATGCCAGACGGAACTGCAGGTGAAGCGGCGATGGCAGAACCCGGTAGCAGGCAACAGTAATCTATCGAGTCGATGCAGTCAAGTCAGGTGATGGGATTTGTCTCCCGGTAACTTGACAGTACCTAAATGAGAATATTTTCCAGGAACAAAATATGAATCAAAGTTACTGGATTTGGCCTATGATGTCAATGCCCCAGGTACTATGTCTATCTCCCCTTTCATCCAGGGATGAACCTTGCAGTAGTATGGAATTTGAGCTTGCTGGGTGAATACGAATCGGTATGTCTTTCCCGGCAATATTGCATCCGACCCAAAGTCACCGCTGTACGAGTCCTTGTATGATTTGACTGGAGTCACATAATGCGCGGCTTGGTCTTGATTTGTCCACACAACTAGATTATCGACGCCAAGCTGGACTTCTTGCTTTTTTGGAACAAAGTTTTGCTGCTGGTCTTGGTTAACAGAGCCTGCAACAATAGCAATGTTAGTTGTTTGACCCGGGTTTAGAACCTTTTCTGGCACGACTGGCTTTGCGTTGTATTCTGGAATGTAATACAGTTGATAGTAACCAATACTGACTGCTGCTCCCACTATAACTGCGACGAGTGCTATTCCATATGCATGACTATTAGTATTGATACTCAAGAGATCACCATTAGGAACCTACCGATATCATCCCGTTTGAAATCATGTACTGTATTCCCTTGACAAACTCGGCATCCGATATTTGGCCACTTGCCCACCATCCTGCATTGTTCTTTACCCATGATGGAATTCCATGAGATATAGTTGATGAGACACTTGTTTGCGGAACTTTCATTATTCCAGCCTGTATGAGATATTGCATACCTTTTTCAAACTGACTGTCGTCTACTTGTCCTTGTGACCACCACTTTGCATTATTCTTTACCCATGAAGGAATGGAGATGCTTTGTGTGTTGTTGGTACTAGTTACAACACCCGGCTGGGTACTAGGTGGCGAAGAGGAGGGAGATGATGGAGATGATGATTGGGTTGAGGCAAATGGAGGTGCAACTTGTACATCGACGTTTACCGATCCAGCCTGACTTACATCTGTCACACCCGATTCAGGTCCAGTGCCTGCAATATAGATGACAAAATGAGATACTGGAGGCGGGCTTGCTTCTATGAAGTGTTGCTCATCATCGCCAACTGCTACATAAATGTCCGTTCTTCCAAGGTTTTGTGCCAACGAACTAAGCTCGTGGCCTTGGTTATCTACAGTGTAGATATCGTAATGAATATCTGGAATTTTTTGGAGTGCGTTATACACAGGCTCAAATGATATTCTCCACCCTATGGGGCATCCCTGGTGGGGAACTTTGGGGCTGTAATAATATTCGAGCGCGATAGAACCAGAATCGGTAGATTGTGTATTATGGACAGAGTCTGCGGCATAGTCAATTGGTGGACATTGTGCACTTCCTCCAAGTGGATTTGTATTTTCAACGTTGAGAAATGAAGGAGGCTGTGCACTATTTCCTTGTTCCAGCAAGCTGTACTCGTAACCTATAGTTGGCGCTCCGCTTGTCTTAATCGCGTAGACCGTTGCCTTTACTGGAAATGCCAAATTCGGTGCTACCCATAGGTAGCTGTCAACCCCACTATCACGAAAATGCAGAGTCGATGCGCTAAAGGAGCCAGCGGGGACGGTCACATTTTGCATTCCAATGGATCCTATCGAGACCTCTCCATAAATCCCCGTTTGGCCCCAGACTGGTTGCAGTATATCAACCGGATGCTCCTTTGTAGCAAAAGAATCAAGCCAAGTTAGCGTAAGATGATAAACGTTGACGTAATCAGCAAGATTTGGATCTGAATATGTTGGATCTGGAGTGACGCTCCCCACCGTGACAAGACCCTTCTGTACTATGGAACCATCATGAATAACCATCTCAAAGTTATAGCCTCCTGAGCTAGTCTCGTTCTTTACCCAAAAATCCATCTCAAATGGAGCCAAGTTGTGATAAAATACATCGGAAATAGTATATCGATAGTAATCTCCAGGTTTCAGTCCCTGACCAACATACCATGATGTTGCAAA
>JAGWGO010000015.1 GCA_028867395.1 Nitrososphaerota archaeon
TCCTAATTGTTTCTTCTTATTGTCCTACTGCCTTGATTATTGCATCCCTAATCTCTGATGTTTTCTTGAAGATGATTTTTGCAATCTCATCCACCTCAGGACCGCTTGGCTTTTTGCCAGAATGTGCAACAAAATAATACGTCTCAAACTTGCCTATTATGGAGCCATGTGTGTATCCATATGCGTATTCTGACTCGTCTTTTATCTGAAAGATACCGTTTAACTCTGGCAGGCGAAGGTTTCCTACAAGGCCTGGAATTTTTGCAATCTCGTCGTTAATCATTGTGTCAAGTACCGCCTTGTCTTTGCCTTTGAGGTCCAACCCCTCTCAAGCGAACCGACTCCAATAAAAGCAGTGTTGTTGCAATGTCAAGGCTAGAGGCAACACATCAACTTTTAAAATACCTCAATACAAGAACAAAGCAACCAAAATGGAGCCTATAATTCTTGGATTCTTAAACGCAATCGCTCTTCAGATCCCAGGCATTGGACAAAGCCAACTTGGCAGCGTCAATCCGTGGGTGAAGGGACTTGTGCCGTCAGCATTTGGAATAGTTGGAATTGCAATCATGCTTAACTTTTTCAGCGCGGGCATTAGAAAAAAGATGGTAGACCAAGACAAGCTCAGACGACTGATGAAAGAAACAAGGGCGTGGCAGAAAGAAAGGATGGCTGCCTTTAAGTCCAAGGAACAAGAAAAGATTGATCAGCTCAACAAAAAGTCTCCATACATGAACAAGCTGAACATGGAGATAATGCAGCTAAATATGAGACCAATGGCTCTTACTTTTGTACCATTCCTGTTGATATTCTATTTCGTACTGCCGCACATGTTTTCGTATACTGTTGCCGAGTCGCCAATTCCACTCAACGTGTTTCCAGGAAACTTTTTCCACCTTACATGCTCAGCCGACGACGTCAAAAATTCTGCCAAGACTCACTGTGAGCACGTAAATGACATGTACTTTTGGGGCTGGTATTTTCTCTCTTCAATATCGGTCAGCGGAATAATAATGCGGGCAACCAAGACTTCAACAAACATAGATTAGATCTTCTACCACGTCCAAACTTCAGCTAGTTTGTTGAATTGTAATAACAAAAGCTGATGAATGCCTATTATGGTGAGCAGGAGAATAATCGCATGGATAAACCACGACCAAGTGTTGGCGAGACCTTTACAAGAAAAGTCTTGATCCCATACTGGTTTGAGATTGTGTCTGGAATATTTGTAGGCCTAAGCATGGTACTAATATTTGCACGAAAGTTGCCAATTGGCTAAACACCAAGTCGTATTACAAACGGAATCTGTTAAATTGTAGGGCTCCTTCACACCAGTAGTTGAGCAGCCAGTTAAAGGATATGATAAAGGGATGGCTTGAGGGGGAGGATTATGCCGTCTCTGAGAGGCAAGAGCCCATCTCTGACTTTCATCTTGTGATATCTAATCTACATGGAAAGGATACATTTGCAGATATTGTCAAACTAAAAAACAAGGACTTTGTAATTGTCGGAAGCGCCCTGCAAAACCCTGCGGAGTTTATGAGAGTTCTCTCTACTGTTGCAGAAAAGGAGAGGGCTGATTTTTTCAACGGAGTCCAAAGGGAACTGCTAAAGTTCCAGGTAGACCACGAGTTTCACCCAAACAAGCTACTTCCAGAACGCATGATAGTAAGGGATGTGGTTTACGTCGAGGATATCACAAGGGCAGCTTTTATGGAACGACTAAAGCGAGTAAAGTTTGCATCGCTCTTTCTTCTTTGGTCAATTGGACACAAGTTCTCAATTGATTACGGACAATCTTCATCCCCGCACCACTTGTCCACTTCAAACTCACACCAACCCTACGGCTAGTTTTGATTGGTGCTGCAATCGTATGCGCCATACTTGCCTTCAAGTCCTGCAACTCTTGTAATGTTTGACGATGAATTGTCGCTTTGAATCACAAGACGGCATCCAAAGTTGTCAGTAGGATATCCGTTGTCCATCTTGTTTGTTAGATCTACTGCTGCCTTGACAGATGAGCTTGTGGGGTGTGGCTTGTCAAAGATCGTGTGGCCCACAAGTTCTGGCACAAGTATCAGCAACAGTATCAGGACTGCAAATTTGTTTATCCTGTGTTTCTTCTTCTGATCCAACCTTGATCCAAGTTTGTATCTTATCATATATTAACCAAAATTATGATTCCCAGATTCTGACACTAGGTTTGCATCTTTTCTGACTGTCTCTTGATGCATTCCTCGTATCTTTTGCTTGCGTCGCGGTACGCTTCCTCGGCTGATATGACTGCGGCATCTATCTGCACCTTGCTTGCGGCAGCATCATGAAGCTCTGCAAATCCTTCCTGGTAGCTGTCCTCCAGTGCGTTTACAATCTCTGCAGCGGTTGCAGTTGCAAGCCTTACAAGTCCTGTATCTATGAGATAGTTTTGTGCATTTGCAAGCGCATTTGAGAACGCAAATTCTACAGTCTCTTGCTGGTAATACAGCTCATGGAGCCTCTCGGTTGTCCTGGTAATCTCATTATACTCATCTTCGCAGTCCATGCTTTACCACTTTGCATCTAACGGGTTCTTATCTTTTAGTTATTTGAAACGGCCAAGTCTTGGCGCAAATTTACTTTTTTTGACCTGCCAAGTATTACTTGCCAATTTGTTGCTTAAATAACAAATCCGGAAGTAACTCATGAAATGCCGTACGAAGAAATCTACTTTCAGAGGCTAAAAGAAGAAGACCCTGAAGAATACGATACAGCGACAAACCAGTAGGCACCAGTAGATGCTCACCACCTTGTCTCTTTTTACTTGAAACCTCTAATCCTTGTGAAAACCACAATGCTAACTATCGAGAAAGTAAGCGCAAGCAAAGTTTCCTGCCCAAATTCCGGAACGATGCTGCCTGTTGCACTAGCGGTAGAGTTTGATAGCGCAAATTTCTGCACATTTGGCGTGTTATCTGAAGCGTCTGTCACGTAAACATCTCCAGCAGAGTCTACAACAATTCCTGATGGCACGTCAAATTTTCCATTGCCTGTGCCATGTGATCCTATCTGCATGATGAACTGGCCCGAGCTTGTAAACTTCTCGACCCTTCCATTCTGTGTGTCTGTTACATATACATTATCTGCAGAATCGACTGCTACTCCCTGTGGCCCATTGAACTGCCCATTGCCTGTGCCATCGGTGCCCCACTTGGCAAGAAACTGTCCATCCCCAGTAAACTTTTCAATCCTGTTATTGCCAGAGTCTACCACGTACACATTGCTGCTAGAGTCTACAACAATTCCTGTTGGAGAATCAAACTGACCGTCATCGCTTCCAACGGAGCCCCAGCTTCCAAGGGTTTGGCCAGTGTTTGAAAACTTGAACACCATACTCCTTGTTGGGTCAGTGAAGTACAAATTGCCTGAGGCGTCAAGCGCAATCCTTGCCGGAAAGTACGACCCAAGATTGAATTCCTTGATGTAAGTTCCAGATCTGTCGAACTCTTCTATTCTATTATTTGACTGGTCTGCCACATACACATTTCCTGAGGAATCAAGTGCTATGCCTGTCGGAAGATTGAACTGTCCTGCGGCCTTGCCATAAGTTCCCCACTTTGCAAGAAACTTGCCGTCTGGTGAAAACTTTTCAATGCGGTTGTTGTTGGTGTCTGCCACATACACATTTCCTGAAGAGTCAAGAGCTACGCTGCTTGGCATAAAGAACATGCCGTCATAATTTCCAAGCGTTCCCCACTTTGTTACAAAAGAGTATGTCTCTTCTGCAAATGCCATAGGTGTCTTGACTTCAACTGTATACAGCAAAGATAATGAAAAAACGCAAAGGCATACGGCTATTATTTTTCTTGATAACATTTCAAGTTCTGTCTTTGCATTTCCTTATTTAAGACAACCTGCTATTCTAAACCGACCTGTGTAAGTCTCTATTTTACTATGTTGCAGCGGCTTGATATTCCTCTTACTGAAAGATAGTACGTGTACCCCAAGATTGCAATTGACACAAGCCTTAAGGGGATCTCATACTGCGTAAGAAACGCGGTTGCAGTGCCGCCAACTGATCCGACTGCAGATGCTGCGGCAAAACCTAGCGAGCTACAACTACATGCTCCAGCGCCAGCTCCTATTATGGTTCCCAAAAATCCTCCACCTGTCCTCTTCATACCGTCTCCAAATCGTGCAATCCTGTATATGCTGAGGCTTGTCACCACGCCAGAAAGTGAAGAGACTGCAACTATTAGGACAAAGTTGAGACTCTGGTCTTGCGGGACATAAAATAAAAACTGCGGCTCAAAGAAGATCATCTCTGACATGTAAGAAAGAAGGATGAATAGACCACAAAATATGCCAACTGCTAAAGCTGTATACTTGCCATCTGTAAAGACTAACTTTAGCGCCTGTTTTTGCACTAGTATAAGATCTTTGAGGAATTATTTAATTTCAACCGTTAACGGTACAAAATCTGTTTCATGCAAGTTCAGGTCTCAGAGTGCAAATCAAATGCAAATGGGTTAAAATATGGAGTTAAAGCATAGCGACTAGAGTTCTAAGATGGCAAAGAAACCAAAAGATGAGAGCAAAAAGGCTCCCGACAAGACGCCGTCTAAGAGCAAGAACAAACTAATCGCAATCGGTATAATTGCAGCAATAATTGCAGGAGCGGCATACTTTCTCCACAAGTCAGACAATACGGTAGACTCTGGTTATGCCTCAATAGATGGAATTCCGTGTGAGACCCAAGAGTATTCTACATTTCACATTCACGCACACCTTGATACATTTGTCAATGGTCAGCATGTCACAGTGCCACAGTATGTTGGAATAGAGGATAACAAATGCCTGTACTGGCTTCACACCCATGATAATTCTGGAATAATACACATCGAGGCTCCACAGCAGCAGAACTTTACACTGTCTCAGTTCATAGACGTGTGGAAGAATACGGGATCGACCCAGCCACCAAGCGGTGATCCGATAATCTTTGTAAACGGCCAAGAAGTATCAACAAATCTTGCAAACACTCAGCTTAACGCACACGACGAGATTGCAATCGTGTATGGGCAGACGCCACCAAACATTCCGTCATTTTACCAATTCCCCGAAGGGCTTTGATAAACAAGAACAAGTTCTTGCAAGTTAATAATTAAAAAATAACAAACTGTCTTACTTTCTGGCCGTTTTTTCATATCCGCATCTGGTACACACAAATTTCTTTCCTATGTCAAAAAGTGTACCGCTGCATTTTGAACATTTTCTCATTTTTATCTCTTAAGAAACCAAAATAAAAAGTATGAAGTTTGGCAAACCATCTGCACTATATCAGAGTGCTTTGATCCGATGTTATGATCTCTTGGCACGTTTTTTCTTTTTCTTGTTTTTGTAATGCCACAAAAATATCATAAAACCAATCACACTTGAGACTATGGTTCCAACGCCAACAACTGGAGCAATAAAGAACTGTCCAACCCATATGCCGTTTGCGTCGCCTATCTCAAGCATCCCCCTCTGTCTTGCAAAGAGGTTAAACGAATTGTCTATAGTGTATGTGTTGCCGTTATCGTCCAGATATGTCCCGTTTACGTGCACAACCGTGTTGACTGGCTGACCAAGATCCTTTTGGGTCTGGACCACAAACGCAAAATCAGATGACTGTCCTGCATCTAAGTCTGTTATCTCAAGGGATTTTTTTCCAGCAAGTTGCAGTTCCGAAGAATACACTGACAGCTGCAGGTCGTGTGCACTAGAGCCATGATTGGATACCGTTCCTTTTACTGAAAAAGGCTCTCCCGAGAAAACATCACTTGGAGCCTGGACGTTGAGCGAAAGGGAGGGTCTTGAGGCTGCAAGAAACTGCGTCGTCTGTACAATGGAGTGCTTTACTGGCTGTGAGTCAAAGAGTCCCTTGACAAAATAATCGACTTGTACATTTGCAACAAATGTACCGTCAGGAACCCCGCTCTTTACGGTTGCATTAAAGTCATTGCCAAAGGTAGAGTCCTTTGCAAGCTTGTCTATGTGAAAACTATTTTGTTCTATCTGTAATTCCGGACAGGTTATTGTTACAGTTATGTTTGATACCTGATCAACTGTGGCCTTGACTACCGATGATAGTACAAACTCTTTGTTCTGCATTACTACGTCTGGATAGTTCAAGTTTAGAGAAACGTTTGGATCTGTGATGTTGTTTTGAACTGCATACGTTGGCATGAATGAAACTGCTAAAATAAGAACAAAAATGCAAGAAATTGAAAACCTCTGTGATACTTTCACCCTTGTGATATGAACTGTGCCATATATTCAAAATTTCTATGTGGTGATTGACCGGTTATGGGCCAGGGAGAGGATCCTTTTTGCCTAGGTTGTATGTTTATTTATCCATCTTTGTCAATCTAGGATATCGTGAAAGCAAAGTTCAAGACAACGTGCTCTGAATGCAATGCAGAGATCAGCGTTGGAGCTGAAATCTCCAAAACGCCAACAGGAAAATGGGTCCACAAGCATTGTGCACCAGAATCATCTGAGTTGCCATAAGGCAGTAACCAAGACAGGTCCTGTCCAAGCTAGGTGCATGAGTATACGGCATACTGTCCCTGTATTCCAGCTGCCCTGCTTACATTTGTGGCAGAAGTGTCATTTTCCATAACGATATGGCATCTTGTATTGTCGTTTGTGTACATGCTGTGCTGTCTCCCTGTCAAGGAAAGCGCAGTATCAACAGAAGATGTTACTGGATGCTTTTGCGTATCAAAATAGAAATGTGCCACAAGTTCAGGAACAGCTATCATTAGAACAACTAGTATTGCAAACATGTTTACCCGTTTTTTCTGTTTGGTATCCAAACGGTTCTTTGATTCTGATGAACATTATATTAAGATACAATGTCATTTGCACTGCGGCCTGTTTCAAAAATAAAAAATGGGCAATCCTACAGAGAAAGGATTGCCGCATATATTCCAGCTCCAATCAGTGCGCCAAGACCAAGAAAGAGAAGATCAAAAGCGATGATTTTCTTAAACGGAGCGTAGACTTGGGTCTCCCATATGCTGGGCTTCTTTGAATCAAGTCTGTTTTGCATACGGTACATTACATTCAAAAAATAGATAACTTGTCTTCAGCTAGATTTCTTATTTGTAAGCTATGTTGTTGAAGACAGGTGATATTGCCTGCCCGCGAATATTGCCTATGAGAATAGAATGCAACGGTTGTGGTTCCAAAAATGCCTCGATACATTACGTTGCCAAGTACAAAGGATACCGAGGCTCCTGTTCGAGCTGCGGGGCAGACTGGCCCGAGTCGTGACCCTACCGGTTCATCCATTCCTCAGGCCCCAAGGCTTGGCTCATTGCACGTAAGACCAACCTTCATCGATCTGTCCTTGCCCATTGATATGGCAGATACTCGCGAAATAATCCTAGAACCTATCCTCAAAGGTATGTTGTACTTGCTTCCATGTATTATTCCTGATTTTACATCGACGCGCAAGATGACGCAAGCCCACGGCCTTCTATTGTCACATCAAAAATCATTATGACATAACCAAGCGCAGGGTCCATCTTGCTGTGGTATCTCTCC
Organism: Nitrososphaerota archaeon; assembly: GCA_028867395.1. Taxonomy (GTDB): domain Archaea; phylum Thermoproteota; class Nitrososphaeria; order Nitrososphaerales; family Nitrosopumilaceae; genus Nitrosotalea. The sequence goes on from JAGWGO010000015.1 coordinate 7,567, forward strand.
TCGAGAATCTCTCTTGCTGATTTCCCAAGCGGCTTGCCAAACATCTTGAGAGGGATTTTTATGGAATCGGACAAACTACAAATGAAAAATATGGAAATGGTACATGAAAAATTAATTTATGAATCTTGGTATCTCAAACTATCTTTCAAATTCCGTCCAAATAGAATCAATCTTATCTCTTAGTCCCTTTATGTCAGTTCTTGTCATGAAATCTCTTTCTATCCTGTATCCACTGAGCTCATTTTCGCTGTAACTTGGATCTACCAGTTTGTCTTCAACGTGCGGAATGGTTCCAGATTTCCACTCTTTCATCTCAAACATCCAGACAGGATCATTCAAATCAGAAAAATCAATATCATCGTGGCCAATGAAGAGCACGTGACATTTTGAAAGATTTGCATACAGTTTCTCATAGGCAATCATCTGAGCCCTTGATATCAGTATCCTGTCGTCATGAAATATCTTGATCTCAAAGATCATAAAACCTCCATTGTGCTCAATCAACCAATCGATGTCTGTGCCCCCAGATGTCTTCATGCGCTTTGATATTAGGTTACCAAGAACCTCCCTTGATTTTGCAAACAAGAGGGGGTTTGCTATCCTGTGCTTTGGCTCGTCGAGTTCGTCGCTGATGTGGTTTGGCCTCCGTTGGCTTGATTCCCTGGCTTTGTCCTTCTTGTTGTACATGATATCTGCAAGGTTTGACTTGTTAGAGGCCATCATGGGATTTTAGATCCAACCATCTTATAGAGACACAAAATCAATTTTTAGAAACAAACTGCTTATGCTAAACGAGGAGAACCAGTGCCTTGATAAAAGTAGATGTGTTGCAGTGTGTACTTACCAAGATTTATGCCAAAACCATTCAGGTAAGACGTGGTCAAAATCAAGGTCCGGCTGAAAATTTGCGCATCAAGGGAACGGATCTGGGAAATCATATCTGATGTAGACAACGACTCTTATTTCTGGCGAGGAATCACCTCGATGAAAAATCTGTCTAAAACCGGAGACACTCTAATTCGTGAAGTGGTGCTTGGAAATGACATCACATGCATCCAGATGATAACTTTCTGGCCAGAAGAAAGGGTCCAGACAAAATGGATAAAAGGAGTAATTGAAGGTACAAAGGAAATCTCGCTAATCTCTCTTGGAAGAGCAACACTGCTTGAGATCCAAATGAACTATGAATTTCCAAGTGTAGGAAGTTCAGATTCCAAAGTCCTTGCAAAATTATTCCAAAATGAGGCAGAGCTTGCAGCAGACATGATAAAGGGCGTATCGGAAGGCTATGACTACGAATCTCCCCCGATTGCAGGAAGATTGTGGGTGAGCTAGGTGGCAAAAACAAACCAGACGAGACAGATCTTCTATGACGACTCGGAAGATGCAAGACCAAAAGGGTCAGAGACCTTTGATTCTGTATCGCCAAAATGTCCCACGAGGGACTGCAAGGGCGCTCCCATAATCACAGATATAACATCTGGTGAGATAATTTGCGGCTCTTGCGGATTTGTCCTAGTTGAAAGATCAGTGGATCCAAACCCAGAGCATGTCTTGGACTCGTCAGAGTTTGCCACAAAGACAAGGACAGGACCTGAACAGTCGCTGACCATGTATGATATGGGAATGATGACTGTAATCTCTGACAAGGATGCAATGGGCCGCTCGTTGTCTGGCGACATGAAAAATACGTTTGGCAGGCTCAAGGTACTCAATAGCAGAAGCAGGATGGCCTCATCCAACAGGACACTGAGATTTGCACTCTTGCTACTTTATTCTCTTAAAACAAAGTTAGGCCTACCAGATTCTACTGCGGAAAACGCCGCATATCTTTACCGCAAGGCCATGCAAAAAAAGATAACAATAGGTCGCAGCGCCAAGGGTATCATGTCCGCGTCCGTCTATCTTGCATGCAGACAGACCGATGTTCCAAGGTCGCTTCTTGACATTTCGCAAGCAGCCAATGTTAGCAAGAAAGAAGTCAGCCGCGCCTACAGAAATCTCATTGAAAAACTAGAGATATCTCTTGATCCTTGCAATCCATCCGAGTTTGTCACCAAGATAGCGCATGAGGCAAATATCAGCGAAAAGACCCAAAGGTATGCACTACGGATTCTCTCGGCGTTGTATGAAAAAGGAACCTCTGCGGGCAAAAACCCGATGGCGCTTGCAGCAGCTACACTTTACATGTCATGCATACTAAATGGCGAGAAAAAGACCCAGGCCGAGATAGCCAAGGCTTCTGGTATAACATCTGTAACTATACGAAACAGGTTTGCCTCGCTAAAAAAAGAAGCGAAATTTCAAAATAGCAAAGATCTCCTTGCACAAAAAAACTGACTGTAATCTTTTAGATTGTAGTTTAACCCAATGATCTAGAGTGCTTGTGAGTATGCGGTCTTTCACCAGGATATTTCCTTCGCATGTGACCTGATGGTCTGCCATGCAACAGTTCCAAGAACCAAGCTTCATGCTCAATCTCTTCTCTTAGCACATCTTTTGCAACATCATATGTTGCAGGGTCTTTTCCAATTGTCATGTTGCAGATCTTGTTCCAGTTTACAATCGCTCCCTGCTCTGCCTTTAGGCATTTTTCCAGGATTGCTTTTGTGTCAGTTGGATTTGTTGGCAACTGCAGGAACTCGCAGCCTGACATCTTGATAAAGTGTTGAGCGTCAATTGGCAACTTTCCGCCAAGCTCATAAATTCTTGAAAGGCATGACTCAAAATGGGACAAGTCTTCTAGTCTTGCGTCCTCAATCACTTCCTTCAACGCTTCTCCTTCCATTCCAGTGCAGTGAGCTCTGAGATTTGTAAAATAGTAATATGCAGTAAACTCGACAGATGCATTGTAAACAAGAGCTTCAATCAGTTTCTTTACGTTGACGCCGTTTTGCTCAAGAACCTTGATACCAACAACGTTTGGTTCCTTCTTGGTCACAGATACGTTTCAGGATTGCTAGACGATATAAAGAGATCGATAACTTACAGCACAAGGCTTAAAATAGTTAGGTATCTAATCATTAGTTATCTAAGTTATATGGTAAAGTACGACTTTGAAACAAGTGTAGGGTTTGTAGTTAACAGCACCGCAAAGGCTTTCCAAAAGATACTGGATATTGAACTGCGAAAAAACGTGGGCGTAACAATCAGTCAGTGGCGTGTTGTTGTAACCCTTATCCAGCACCCAGGTCTGACCCAAAAGGAAATTGCAGACAAGGTCAGCGTCGAAGGTGCAACTCTTGTGCCGGTGATTGACAAGATGGAAAAAGAGGGTCTGCTGAAAAGAAAACCAGACTCTAAGGACAGGCGCGTAAACCGAATCTACCTCACTCCAAAAGCAGACTCTTTGTGGAACTCTATGCTAGAGTGCGCAATTCACATAAGAAAGACTTCAACTAAGGGCATTCCAGAAAGTGACCTTGCGACCACATTAGAGACTCTGCGCAAGATATCAAAAAACTTGTCTGATTATTTTGAAGTAGACGCAGTGGTGTCGCTGCCACGAAAAAAATCTGAGATGAAATAAATGGTAATGTCAAAAGACTCGAAGGATCTCTCCTCTGATAAAATTTCTTCACGTGCGTGGAAGACTCTGATAATACTTAGCCTGCTTGCAACAATGGTAATGTATGCAGAGACGATGCTTGTCCCTGCAATACCTGATCTCATCAAAGACTTTCACATCTCTTACAGCGTATCATCGTGGATACTTACAACTTATCTTGTAGCAGGAGCCATCATGACGCCAATCACAGGTAAGCTGTCAGATATCTACGGCAAGAAAAGGATGCTGCTTGTTATCATGTTGATTTATGCAGTAGGTGTATCGCTTGGAGGATTTGTCACAAACATCTCTGAGATGCTGGCAGTTCGTATAGTACAGGGAATAGGAATGTCCATGTTCCCGATTGCATTTGGAATGATACGGGAACAATTTCCAATACGCAAGCTTGCAATCGGTCAGGGCGTGATTACCTCGATGTTTGCAGCCGGTGCAGTAATTGGACTTGTTGTAGGAGGACACTTGATTCAAAACTTCGGTTGGCAGGCCACCTTCTTCTCAATAATACCTATAGTTATCGCACTGATTGCGGTTATACAGAGATTCATACACGTAACAGAGGCCCATCCACAGTGGAGAGCGGAACAGACTGAATCTGCCCCAAAGCAAAAACCAAGCATAGACATCCAGGGTGCAGTGACCCTTGCAGTCTCTGTTACGTCATTTTTGATGGCCCTAACGTTTGTTGAGACCGGAGACTCGGTAGGCTCTACCACGATGTTGGGCCTTGTAGCAATAGGAGTTATCTATCTGGTGCTATTTGCAATAATTGAGAAGAGATCAAAATCTCCTCTTGTCGACCTCAACCTGCTTCTCAATAAAACGATACTGCCATCAAACATTCTGATAATTGTAGTTGGCATGTCTATGTTCATGGTATTTCAGACTATACCGGTATTGATTCGAAGCCCTACACCGCTTGGCTTTGGTGAAGACCCAGTGGCGACTGCAAATGTACAGCTGCCATTTGCCCTAGTGCTGCTCATCTTTGGTCCTACTTCGGGTTTTATCATATCAAAACTAGGTTCCACAAAACCAATAATTGCTGGAAGCATAATCGGCGCGGCAGGGTTTACACTCCTTCTCATGAACCATTCAACAGAATTTATGATATCGGCAAGCCTTGCGATTCTGTCAACAGGTCTTTCGCTCATAAATGTGGGCGCAATGAATGTAATCATGCTTGCAACACCAAGACAAAACATGGGAGTCTCACTTGGGATGAGCACGTTGATTCGAATAATTGGCGCATCAATTGGACCTGCAATCGCAGGAATGTTCATGCAGACTCACAAGACAACATTGCCAGGACTGGTCGGAACTTTTCCTACGCCTGAATCGTACAACCTGATATTTCTCTGCGCCACTGGTGTCTCAATTGCTGCAATAGGTCTTGCAATATTCTTGCGAAGTTCTGTTTCAAAAACTCTGGTTCACACAAACTGAATCTCTAGGATTCATCTTCAGTACTTTTGCTTTCAAGTTTATTTTTTAAAAGTCCAATCTCATTTTTTGCCAATTCATATTCTTCTCTTGTCCGAGAAAGTGCAGCCTTGACAATGTCAAGTTCTTTTCTTGCAGCCTCATATTTTGCATTGAGTGCGGCAGTCACTGCACCTGCTGCTTCCACTATCTTTTTGGTGTCCTCCTTTTTGCCAACAGACGCAAGTTCTTTTTCTATGAATTCAAGTTCGTGTTTTACTATCTGTATCTCTTTTTTCTTCAACTCTTGTTGTGATTTTAGAGAATCAAGTTCGGCCCTTGCCTTTTTGACAAGATCATCTGCCTCTTCAAGTTCCTTTTTGGACTTGCTAATTTTGCCCTGAAACTCCTCAATCTCTTTTTGCCTGTCCTCTTTTTGGGACTCGGAAGACGCCAGTTCGTCTTTTACATGTTGAATCTGTCTCTTGATGCCTTCAATCTCATTTTGGCTGTATTGTGATTCTACCATCTCAAGTTCAGCCTTTGATGTCTTTATCTGGTCTAGAACCGATTCCCGCTCTGCCTTGATTGAGGCAATCTCTGCCCTCATTGATTCAAGCTCATCTTTTGCAGCCTTTACATCCTCTTTGGCGGCATCAAGCTCGGATTTTACGCCGTCAAGCTCTCTTGCGTATGAATCAAGCATGAGGGCGCTTTCCTGAATTTCCTTTTTTATCTCGTCTAACTCATTTTGCGGCTGTGCCTTTTGTTCTTGTTTTGAACCGTCCTCATTTTCTCTAGTTCCATCTTTTTCAGACTCTCTTTTTGAGCGGCCAAAAAGTCCCATTGGTAGAACTTGATCTTTATGGTAAGAAAAGCATTCCTCTTTTCAGAGATGGTATAATCACGCAGTTTTCTTCTTTCTAAAGAAACTCATGTAAAACCCAATCCCACCTATGGCAAATCCAAATACGATAAAACCAAGTCCTGTCGCAATATCGTTTTTGAAGTAGCTTGGGGCAAACACAAAGATAAGAATCCCGATTGCGATTAGTACCATGCCGCCCCCCTTTGGCCTGTTGTGCTCGCTGTGTGCCATGGCTAGATGTACTCAGATATTGCAGCCGCTACCTTTTTCCTTCCGATGTCAAGAACAAATGGTCCAAGTTTTGGACCCCTGTCTGCAGCTAATATAATTTGGTACAAAATCCTGAAAAAGTCTTTTGGCTGCACTCCGTTGCTTTTTGCAATCTGATAAATCTCGTTTTGAAGATCTGCAGGCTCGCTCTCAACTGACAAAACTTTTACAAGCTCGCCCAGTCCCTTCTTTGCAGCCTCATCTATCTGGACCTCGACCTTTGAAGGTCTGTCAAAGTCGTCCGCATAGTTTCCTGCAAGTGCTATCAACTCATTGATATCGCTTGATGGTTCCTTTGTTGTTCCATACTCGACAAGTTTCTTTGTCACTTTTGAGATCCTGTCCTCCCTGAATATCTTGCAGAGTTGGACCAAGAGCCTATAGTTCACATATGGCTGCGGGGCTTTTGGAGGATTTAGCAAGTTGACATACTCGTAGAGTCCCTTCGTCCTGATTGTCTTTGCCTCGTTGTCCAGTTTTATCTTTCCAAAGTAAATGTTCTCAAGCTCGTGATACTCGTCCATTAATGCTGGAATATCATCAAA
>JAGWGO010000221.1 GCA_028867395.1 Nitrososphaerota archaeon
TCGCTCTTGGTTTTCTTTGTCAGTCATTTTGTAATTCTTTTTTGCAGTCTGCCAATTTCTTGGTTTGCACATTTGTTACATAGTCAAATGCCATAGGATCCAAGGTATTTTGCGTCATGTTAAATTCCTGTATGTCTTGATTTATGAATCACTGTCTTTGAGCAGTTTTGACAAGTCACACACTATCTGTTCAAACCAAACAAGAACCATCTAAAATAGAAAGATCTTGTTTTGCATGACAAATGGGAGACTTTGATCGATTAGCCCATGAAAAGGACAGGGCTGAGATTACTGCCATGGTAGTAGATGACGACCGGGATACGGTAGATGTTCTTTCGTACCTGCTGCAGATAAAGGGAATCTCTGTGGTGGGAGTAGGCTACAACGGTTCGGAGGCAGTCAAGATATACAAGGAACGGAGGCCCGACGTGGTCTTTTTGGATGTGTTGATGGAAAGACGCGACGGCTTTTACACTCTGGAGAAGATAAGGGAGATCCAGCATGACGCCATCGTGATATTAATAACTGCTGATGTCATACCTCAAACAAGAGAGAGGCTTGAGAAGCTTTACGCATCTGCCATAATTTACAAGCCCTACGACATTAACGAGGTCATGGATACAACAAACAAACTTGTAGTGAAGCTAAAGCAGAAGCTGTCAGGTGAGATAAACTACAAAAAGGCAGTTCTCAAAAAACTCAACCAGATACTTGAGAATCGCCAGCATGAATCAGACACAAGCAAGCTTCGACTGCTGCAATACTTGCATGACAGAGAAAAACTAGTTTGATTGCAACTCAAGACTGGTCCTGTTGCATCTCGGACTGCAGTGGTAACTAGGTGTAACATTATTATGCGAGCTTTGTTTTGATTTAAAATGAATATGAAACTTTTTGGAAATAAATTCAAGTGCGACCAGTGCAAGTCAGAGTTTTCAAAAAATGAGGACATGATAAACCATGCACGCCATGAACACCACCGTGATATCGTAAAATGTACCGAATGCGGAATGGAGTTTGTTCACGAGGCAGACAGGTTGCACCATGTCAGAAAAGAACACGAGGAAAAGTTGGCAAAACGATCCCACAAGTCAGAGCACAAACATGAGACAGAATCACCTTCTCCCCAGGACGAAGTAGACGCCCACACGAGAAACTTTAGCGACAACTTTTGATTCGCTGTTTTTGTTCCGATCCGTGCGTAAGATGGAATATGGATACAGAATGGTTAAGAACAAGTTCACGTTATCGACATCTGGATGGGATTAGAGGGAACTAGCCATTCTGAGGAATTAAAGTCAGTGCTACATGAAAACTGCACATCCATGATACAGGAACTCCAGGACAAGATAACGGAGATGATGAACGCTTACAAGCAAAATCCCACGTTTCCGTTTGACTTTTACAACCTGTCCTTGAGAGAGTCCGATATCAAGATATCAGGCATCCGCGAACTTTACAAACGCATAACAAATGAAGAACTCTAAGTTATGACAATTCTGCCTGTCCTCAAACATTGACAAGTATCTTGTTTTCTTCAATGTCCAAAGAATTCTGTTTTGTAGAATCTTTTATGATAGTTGCAACTTTTTTTGCAAGATAGATTGGACTTGTGTTCTTGCTTGCCGTAAGAAAAACGAATGGTCCCCTATCGGAAATGTAAGCATTGTAATGTTTGCCCTCTCTGAGACGTGATAGTTGATTGGTCCATAATGCTCGTCAAAGTCTTTTCCCATTGATACCTGTAAGACGCACTGCATGAAGAGCATCTCCCTTACCTTCTCTGGGAATTGCTCGGCGTGAGTAGGTTTTGACAATCGCTCAATCGGCCTTCCCATCTTGTTTATGACAGCAACCGACTGGATCTTGCTGCTTGCGTTTAAGATATCGTCACATATCTTTACCGTAATCCGTAGAATCGCCTCTCATCCTACAATCTTATCTTAGAACTTACTAAAAAAAATGTATGCTAGAATCTTCTAGGTGATTGTTACATTTATTCAAAAAAGATCGCAAAAATTGGATGCTTTTCAACAATTCCAATGTTTGGACTTGGGCGTTTTATTTTGTATTTTGTTTCCACAAGTGGAAATGATTGAGTAAGACTTTAGCTGATCTGTTGCTGTAAATATTTGGATTGAACCCTTCAAGTCTGTTGTGCAAGTTCAGAAAACCAAGTGTCAGAGCTTACTTCCGAGCGATTACAGACTCTAGCCCGACTTTATCGGCTAAACAATATCATCGCTACCCTATGTTTGTCATTTCATAGATAACCATGGGGATTATTTTTTCTAGGTTTATTTCCTGGTACTAGAATTCTGCCCTTTTCATCTTAGAGCCGCATCTTGAGCACATGGCTCCCTTGAACCTGTTGTTGCAGGCAAGGCAGACATACTTCAGGCTCTGGCCCTGCATAAATGAGCCACTTCCCGAACCCATACCGCTCATCTTGCTAAGCGTCCTGTTTCTGAGGATTAGTGGGTATAAGGCAAAGACTGCTATTGCGGCAATCAGGCCAAACGGGTACGGCAGAATCATCTGCAACCCCATGCTTATGGCAAGAGACACCAGTATCGATACCAGATAAGACTTGTAATTTATCATCAAAACCGTATTGTGAGAAGAAGAACTTAAAGATAGAGTAACAAGGTTAGCGTGCCACACTTTGTATTGCAATGAGGACGGCTTGAATATATTCTCATTATGCGTAGTATAGTGATGGATTGCAGTATGTCACTCCTGCCTATGGCAATATTTGCAACTGTGTTTTGTACTTCCACTACAGGACAAGTCTCTGC
>JAGWGO010000222.1 GCA_028867395.1 Nitrososphaerota archaeon
ATATTCAAAGGAGGATGTTATTGGAAAATCGATTTTTGGTCATACCGCAGAAAAAAGCTACGGTGAATTGAACAAAGGCATAGCGGAGTGGAAGTTTACTGGAACCATATCTAACAAGGAAATTTGGTTGAAAAGAAAAGATGGCAGCGAATTTCCAACGCTTCTTTCTGGAACTAGCATATATGATGAGAGTGGTCAAGTAATAGGCAGAACCGTTTCTCTACGTGATATTACTGGCATTTATCAGACAAAGATGAAAATAGCACAAGATCAGGCAAAGATAAACGAGCAATATGAGGAACTAAAAAGGACAAACCAACTCCTTGGAAGTGCAGAAAAAAAATTCCGTAGCTTGTATGATACTTCTCCTGACCTGTTGCGTACTATCGATTCTGACGGAATCATAATCGACTGTAATGACGCATATGCTAAAAACTTGGGCTATTCAAAAGACGAAGTTGTAGGTATGCAAATCTATGAGCATACCGCTGAGAATAGCCTAGATTCAATGCGCGGGGTTTTCAATTTATGGAAAACGGGCAACAAGGTAACAAACAAGGAAATTTGGATGAAACGAAAAAATGGCACTGAATTTCCCGCTTTATTGAGTGCGACCACATTTCATCAAGATGATAAGATACGAAGTAACACTGTTATCAAAGATATAACAGATCTCTACGAAGCAAAAAAGAAGATTGAAGAAAATGAGGCGCGTATACGTGAACAATATGAAGAACTGCAAAGCATAGAAAAATCAAAGGAAGAATTCCTTGCCATGATAACACATGAATTAAAGACTCCACTCGTTCCCATCCATAGCTATGTAGATATACTTCTTGCCGAAAGATTTGGCCCACTGACTGATGATCAAAAACATCGACTTGAGATAATAAAATCAAACACAGGGTATCTTATCAAAATGATGTCTGATTTACTTGATGTACAAAAGATCGAACTACGCCAGTTAAAACTAAATCGAGAAAATCATAATCTTGCTACCTTGATACATGAAGCAGTTGAGAGTGTGAGACCAGATGTAGAAAAAAGTGGTATCAAAATATCGATGAACCTTCAGCCAGATTTGTATTACACGTGTGACAAATTGAGGATGGCACAGGTAATTCACAATCTAATCAACAACGCTTTAGATTTTTGTCCAAAGGAGAACGGTCAAATATTTATAAAATTATACAGCGATGGTTCAAACCATTACATCATAATAAAAGACAATGGAATAGGGATCCAAAAAAGCAAGCTTGACAAGATTTTTGTCAAGTTTTATCAAATTGACACATCCACAACTCGCGAACATGGCGGATCCGGCATAGGACTTGCAGTCTGCAAAGGCATAGTTGAAACACATGCTGGAAGAATTTGGGCAGAATCTGAAGGGGAAGGAAAAGGAACTGAAATTCACATTGCACTGCCTAAATAAAATCTATAGGATGAAGATCACCTGCTGAAAAATGCTGCTGCATGATGATGCACAAACAATGCATTTAGATCCAATCAATCATACTGGATCGTGGTTCCAAAATCGGTTTCATTAACAATGTTACTTAACAAAGTGTCACAAGTCATTATTAATTATCTATCACTCCAATTGTGTGCCAAGTAAGATTACAGAAAATAATTCCAGTCATGATTCTACTCTTAATTTCCAAACCTGTGATTTGTCCCTGATTTGGGGTGCGATCTAACTTGTATAATCCAAGAAAAATCATGCGTGAGGTAGCCCGTGATGAATGAATGGTACTCTAAAATCTGCCCAAGATGTGGACAAAATAAGATGGTAATCGATGCTAGTAGAGGCGAGTTGCTTTGTCAGCACTGTGGTCTTGTGATGGAAGAAAACCTGGAACATTCAGGGCCTGAGTGGAAAACTTATGATGATACGCCAAATCAATCCAGAGTCGGGAGCCCTATGTCACTTGCCATGCACGACATGGGGCTTAATACAGTAATAGGAAGTTCTGGCAAGGATGCATTTGGGAAGCAGATACCGCATGATGCACTAGACAAAATTGAGAGGCTACGAATGTGGAACAACCGAGCCAGCATGCACTCATCTGAAGACAGAAACTACCGTCTAGCATTCTCTGAACTTGAAAGGCTTAAAGACAAACTCGCGTTACCAGACGCTTTGGTTCAAGAAACTGCATATGTTTATAGAAAAGCACATCTGAATCGTCTTTGCAAGGGCAGAACCACAACTGCAATCGTTACTGCTTCGCTTTATGCTGTATGCCGAAAAAATGATATACCGCACACATTATCGGAGATAGCCAAGCTTGCGAACATTGACAGAAAAGTTCTGTCAAGAAGTTACAGGAAACTTGTACAACAACTAAACCTCCAAATGCCAGTAGCAGATCCAATAAAAAGCTTAATCTTCATATCAAGCAAGGTCAACGTAAAGGAAAAAACAAAACGCATCGCATTCAAGATTTTAGAAGAAGCAAAGAAAAACGAGCTTGCTTCAGGAAAAGATCCTGTCGGGTTTGCCTCAGCGGCTCTTTATATTGCATGTCAGATTAACGGTGAATCCAAATCTCAAAAGGACATTGTTCTGTCTTCCTCCCCCACGACAGTAATGACTATAAGGACTCGATGTAAAGAAATACGCGAATCGCTTAACTTGCCACAGTAAAACGGGACATCGACAAAACTATTAAAGAAAGAGAACAATGTTTCTGAACTTTGTTTCCTTATTCTAAAATATGCACTGTGATAAGATACCATTCGTGCCTAGACGCACCTCCCAGCTATTGAAA
>JAGWGO010000223.1 GCA_028867395.1 Nitrososphaerota archaeon
TTCCTTTCTTTTCTCCAAGAATTTCCAGTGCAATATTTGCAATTACCTCGTTGGTATTCATGTTAAAGGCAGTTCCTGCACCTGAATTGATGGGTTCTATAACGAACTGATCAAGAAATTTTCCAGAGATTATCTTGTCACAGGCCTTGACAATTGCGTTGCCACGTTTTGCATCTATTGCCTTGACCTTCATGTTGGCAACAGCAGCTGATCTCTTTATCATAACAAATGCAATTATCAAATTGATGTGGGGCCTGAGACCTGTTACATGGTACTGATTGATCGCCCTTGATGTGAACGCTCCATAGTATGCCTCCGAAGGAACCTTTACCTCTCCAAGCGAGTCTCTCTCTATTCTAAATTCCACGTGCACCCTACCACCATTAAAATTCCTAATATTCATTCGCATTTGAAAAATTACAAAAATATCTTAAGGAATGCCATAACTTTCATTTATTTTGGTGTCAAAACCCAATAGATTAATATACTTATAAAAAAGACTCGAGATGATGAATAAACGATACAGTATACTGTCTATTGTTGCAGTAGCAGCAGTTGCCAGCATTCTGTTCGGTAGCACATATTCAAACACACAGTATGTAGCTGGTAACGCACAAGGCGTAACACCAGAGACAATTGACAAAGTGACACCACAGACAATTGATTCTGCCACAGCGCAGGATGTACAGAGCGTTGGCGGTCTGGCATTCAGCATGATGGGAGCGGACGCAATTCCGCTAGACCAAGTAGCGGCTGAAAAAGCAGCTGGTCGAACCGTTCATGAGGTTACCTTGACCGCACAAAGCGTCGATCTGCCAATTCCCGGCGGAAAGATGTATCATGCAATGACCTTTGACGGTCAAGTTCCTGGTCCGACAATTAGGGTAACACAAGGTGACGTCATCGAGGTTACACTAAACGTACCATCAACTGAGCTTACAGGTCACAGCCTTGATATGCACGCTTCTATGATATCTGCAGTGCCAAACTTTGGTCCTGTGATGCCAGGCAAGTCAAACACATATGCATTCATCGCACAAACTCCTGGTGCCTTCAAGTATCACTGTGAAGGTGTAGGTGTAATCGGTATGGACCAGCACGTCCTTTCCGGCATGTACGGAATGGTAATTGTTGATCCACTAAACGGATACCACAAACTCCTAATCCAGAGAACTGCGACACAAAATGGTCAGGTAGTGTTGAACAACACACTAGTTTCACCAGCAGCATATGAGTTCACCCTAGAATTCAACCAACTCTACATCGATGACAACGGTTCATACAATCAGGATGCCATGTTCAAGCACCAAACAACTTGGACTGTAATAAACGGCAAGCCATTTGGATATGACCCAGTTGTAACAAAGGTGTGGAAAGGTGCAGGTGGCCATGATGAGGCAGCCCCAATAATTATACCAGTTGGTCAACACATAAGATACTTTGTGGTAAACCAAGGCAACATGCCAGTGTTCTTCCACATTGTAGGATCACAATTGGCTAGAGTTACACAAGGCAACGTTGTACAAGCAATGGGCACTCAGACATGGGACATTGGTGGTTCACAAGATGCAATCGTTGATTCTGTATACGACGAACCAGGTGCATATGTCATAGTCAACCATGACTATGCAGCCATCTTCAGTGGTGCAGCTGCAGTACAGCTAGCTCAGGCAAGCCCAGCTCCGAATCCATCGGATGCTGTAGCTCCAGCTTCAAGCGTACCTGGTACAAGCATGCCACAGCAGACATTTGTCCACTGTGAATGCACAAATGCACGTGCTTCCGAAATAGGAAACATGACTGGACAGTAAGTCCAACAATCCCACTTTTTCCTTTTTTATTCTAATTTCACACAATGATTATATTCTGTACATAGTGGTCTTCTTGCATGAGGCATGAATCAAGCAGTTCTAATCTGTGACCAGGTTGATAAAATATTAAACGAGATATTACAAAAAAATGGTCTAAAGATTACCTACGAACCAGAGATTACTCCAGAACAAATCAAAGAAAAGATTGGCAATTATGAAATTGTTATTGTAAGAAGCAGGACCAAACTAACAAAAGACTTGATAGAAAAAGCAACAGCCTGCAAGATAATTGCAAGGGTGGGAGTGGGGCTTGACAACATTGACGTTGAGGCTGCAAAGGCAAAGGGCATACGAGTAATTAATGCAGTAGAAGGTGCGATGAACGCAGTGGCAGAACTTGTGTTGGGGCTAATGCTTTCCCTTGCACGAGAAATCCCTCGCGCAGACCGTGAGATTCGAAATGGCAAATGGCTAAAGAAGGAATTGATGGGAAGCGAACTTTCTGGTAAATACCTCGGAATAGTAGGACTAGGCAACATCGGCAAAAAACTTGCACGACATGCCAAGGCCCTTAACATGAATATTATAGGCTACGACGTATTTCCGATACCAGATGAATTCTCAAGAGAGGTAGGACTCATCAAAGCAGACCTAGACACTTTGCTTTCAAGCGCAGACTATATCTCATTTCACGTACCGTTCACGCCTGAGACAAATCACCTTGTAAATGCACAAAGACTAGCCAAGATGAAAAAGACTGCCTATCTCATCAATACCTCAAGGGGAGAGATTATGGACGAGACGGCACTCTATGATGCATTAAAGGAAGGGAGGATAAGTGGTGCCGCTTTGGATGTCTTTGAGAAGGAACCGGCAGTTGGAAACAAGCTTGCCACTTTACCAAACGTTATTTGCACGCCTCACATAGGCGCCCAGACAAAGGATGCT
>JAGWGO010000224.1 GCA_028867395.1 Nitrososphaerota archaeon
GCCAGAGCGACTATTCCAATTAGTTTGTTATCAAATGCAATCAGTGTTGCAGTCTTTCCGTCTTTTTCTAATTCCTTCATTTTATCGTCAGCTACACCTATCTGCATTCCACGGTCTTTCATGAGTTTTCTATTGCCCAAAAGGATAACATGATCTCCATAACCCGCTTTTATTCCATGCCCAGGTATTGCCTCAAATGATTGGGGTTCTGCTACGGCAAGACCCTTCTCCTTTGCACTTTTAACAACAGCTTCTCCCAGAGGATGCTCTGAGCCTTTCTCTGCTATGGCAGCAAGTCTTAGAATCTCATCTGAATTAATCTCTCCCAGTGGAATAACATCGGTCACGGAAGGCTCTCCCTTGGTAAGGGTTCCGGTCTTATCAAACACCATGGCATTTACCTTTCTTGCAATCTCCAAGTTCTCTCCGCCCTTGATGAGTATGCCATTTTCAGCTGCCTTGCCCCCTCCAACCATCAGGGCTGCAGGAGTTGCAATCCCAAGTGCACAGGGACATGCGATTATAATCACGGATACAAATGCAAGAAGCGAAAATGTTAAGCCTATTCCTCCGACAAAGAACCACGCTAGTGCTGATACAATTGCTATGGCGGTTACTGCCGGAACAAAGTATGAAGAAATCTTGTCAGCAAGTCGTTGTAGTGGAACCCTGCTTGATTTTGCTTCCTCGACAAGTTTTATTATCTGGGAGAGAAGAGTGTCCTGTCCGACTTTCGTTGCCTTGATCTTCATCATGCCGCTTTTGTTCATGGTTGCACCGATGACTTCGTCTCCAATATCTTTTGATACCGGAATGCTTTCACCAGTGATTGCAGATTGATCAACTGACGAATGTCCTTCTATGACTATGCCGTCTACAGGTATCTTCTCTCCAGGGCGAACAATTAGTATGGTATCAAGATGTACTTGCTCTACTGGGATTTCCACCTCCTGGCCATCTTTGTAGACATGAGCCATCCTGGGTTGAAGGTCCAGCAACTTTCTAACTGCCTTTGATGCCTTTGCCTTAGTTTTTTGCTCAAGCAACCTCCCAACCATTATCAATACAATGATGATGCTTGATGTCTCAAAGTATACTTCGTTGAATGGAAATATTCCATGGACAAACGTGATAAGGCTGCTGTAAAGCCATGCTGCTGATGTGCCCATTGCAATTAGCACGTCCATGTTGGTTGTCTTGTGCCTTATGGCATCAACTGTTCCCAGATAAAATCTCCATCCTATCCAGAACTGCACAGGGGTTGCAAGTGCAAAAAGTATGTAATGCATCAGATGAATTTCAAGTAACGAAACATAAGTAAGAAAAGTGATTGGGATCGTAAGAGCAGCTCCAATTATTACAAGTCTTTTGAGTTTTGCAAGTTCCTTTTCAGGCGCCATGAATTCGTTTAGGCAGTTGCTGCTGCAGAAATAATATTGAATCCCTTCAACATTTTGTGTTATGGTGTCTTTTTTTTCTTCCACATACATGCCACAGATAGGATCTTTTGCCATATTCTCTCATAGACTGGCAATGACTCGTCTTATTTTCAGTTCGATCATTGCCGTCGTTAATTGCTATGACATCTACAGATATAACAATACATCTTTACAATCGTAAAGTTATTTGAATGATGTAGACTTATTTTAATGAATTAATTCGCGACCTGTATTTTTCTTCATACAATGATTTGCATGACGTACAACAAAAAAATCTCTCAAGGGTTCCAAACTTCAAAATATGTGGTTTTCCACTAACCTGTCCTTTACAATAGTCACATGACAAGTTTATGATCATTCCCTTCCCGATTTTTACATTATGCCTTTTTACTACATTGCCTCGAAGATGTTCAAGCCTTTTTCCAGTCTTTGCTTCAAGCTTTCCAACATCCAAGTCAACGCTCACGGCCCTGATTAGGCCAGCACTGACAAGCCTGTCATACCTTGCCTTTACTGTAGGGGCACTAGTTTTGATCTCCCGTGCTAACTGGTTGAATGATTTTCTGCCGTCCTGGATCAATAATTCAAGTAAGGCAATATCGATGTTATCTAGCTTGATTGGCATGATTTACATTGTTTTATTATCTATCTAAACTCTGTACTTTGCAGTTATAAAATCACATTTTTGAAGCATATCTTTCATAGATTAGAAATACAATTTCCTGCTTGAATTCATCAGTCATATGTAATAAAAATAGGAGAGGATCTTTGGTAGGAACCCCCTCCCAATTTGAAAGCTGCTTGCCTGCCAAGCGACTGACTAAGAGACATTATTCCAATGCAAAAAAAAGAAATCACTTGGTTTTAGCTTTCAGTACTACATCCGCAGGACAACATATAGAATTCGCTCAAAACAAGAGCTTAGTTATCATAAACCTAGCTGATTTGTAAGAATTCTAGCTTTCATTAGATGATGCGTGGTTCGTGTGATAAAAAACGCCGGATCAGTAACAGACGATCAGAAAATCATAGTTTCGTGTTCATGCTTTTTATTTTCTCAATTATCAAGTCATGGTTTGAGCCTGGGTCGGTAGAAAGTATGAGCAAGCCGTCGTCCAAAAATAGAGTTATGAGCTTCACCTTTTCTTTTGATGTTATCATCCAGTTTGTCTTGCCGAGTGATTCGTTGAACATGTCTTCCCATGATGCCTTTACAGATGCCTGATAGTGAGCCATGTTGCTAAGTTCTTCATCAAGCATAGGAGCTGTATTTTGTCGCCTAGCAAAAGATATCAACTTTCTAT
>JAGWGO010000225.1 GCA_028867395.1 Nitrososphaerota archaeon
GCATGGGAACTTGCAAAAACTGAAAGAATGAAAATTCACGGAATAGACACTGTTGTGGTAGGAGAGGCTGATGAGCTTGCCTTGGATTTATTCCATGATCTTGAAAAAGGCGATGCCCCCGAACTGATGCATTGTTTTGTAAAAAATATTCAGAATATACCGATGATTCAAGGTCCTACTGTTAACTCACTTATTGAAGCCATGCGAGGTTGTGGAAGAGGATGTGACTTTTGTGATGTCAATAAAAGATCAAAAAAAGATTTACCACTTGAAAGACTACAAAAAGAAGCAAAAATAAATCTAAATTATGGATTTGATTCAATTTGGTTACACTCTGATGAAATGTTGCTATATGGTTGTGACAATAGGGAATTTAGACCAAACTATGACGCAATAACAGAACTGTGGAAAGGGCTTAAATCCCTTGGAGCTAGGTTTGTTGGAACAACTCACATGACATTCTCTGCAGTGTGCGCCGATCCAAAATTGTTCCATGACATATCTGAGATCAATGGCATGAGCAATGAAAAATGGTTGGCAACAAACCTTGGAATAGAAACAGTCGCACCAAGAATGGTAAAGAAACATCTCGGAGTTAAGACGAAACCATTTTCCACTGATGAGTGGGGATGGGTTGTCAGAGAGGGAGCAAAGATAATGAATCAAAACCACTGGTTCCCAGCGGCAACTTTGATCATAGGCTGGCCTGATGAAACACCAGATGAAACCCAATATACTATTGATCTAATTGATGATTTCAAACGCATGAACATGCGTGGAATTGTGGCCCCATTACTCTATCAAGACTTTAATGAAAAGAACTCGATGCATTTTGGTAACCTGAATGAAGCACAATTTACACTATTCTGGAAATGCTGGGAACATAACCTACGAGTGATAAATGATATCATTCCAATAATTCTAAGAAACAAGACCTATGGTCCTCTAATGAAGCCCATAATGTACAGTATGATAAAGGCTGGAACGTGGGCAATAATGCGTTATCTTAGAGGCCTGTGCAAAGAACTATTCAACGGCAAGCTTCCTGAGGAAATGATGGAAAAATACGCGCGAAGCAAGTCGGTCAATGCACCAGCTTATACTAAATAGATTTTTCTAACTCTTTAATCGCCGCATCTGCTATCGTGTTTCTTTTAGGTGTCAGAACAACAAAATATGTCTTGTCTGCCCTCTCTGCCGTATCCACTGCTTTGAATTTCTTCTGGTTCAAATCAAATTCCAACATCTTTCCACCAATTTTGCCTTTGGTGTATATGATAAGATAGGTATCTCCAGTTGTTGGATTCAAAGGAATCATGGAAAAAATGTACCCTTTGTAAGAGTTTATTGGCAATGTGTTCTTCATTGGAGGTGCCATGGTTGACATGTACACAAATATGTCTTCCAACGACTCGAATTCCTCGAACTCAAAAATCATTGATTGGTTTCTCATTTAGTTGTATAATAATCTAAGTATGATTTTAGTATTCTTGTAAAAACTATGCAATGATTAGCAAAACAGAAACCAAGAAAAATTTGTAATTGCACAAAAGTTTGGAAACTGGAATGAAATGTTCTAGTATTTTGGCATAAATCTTAGTCCAGTCTTTGCAGATACTGCAATTATTGATACAATTGCAATTGCAAGTACTAGAGCTGCGATCGGGCCAAATTCTGGAACTGAGACAGTCCCTAATATGTCGATTGTAGTGTCTCCTTTGTGGAATGATATTCCAAGTGTTCTAGTGGTTGGAGTCTTTATTTCTGTGACTTGTACGTTCTGACCGCCAACTTGTACTGTAAACGGCTGGTCTGGCAATTCTGCTTGGCTGATTTGTGTTGTTGATGTACTGTTGGGTCCAGTTGGTACGGTCAATTGTTGTTTGGAATCTACGAGTGCTCGTGGAATGTCGATGCTTAACGTTCCATCTGATGGTGCATTTATGGTTATAGCTAATGTATGACTATCGCCAATAATTTGCATGCTTTGTATTGTATCACCGCTAGTTATTGTGTAAGGTATGTTGAAGGTTCCAGCAGATGTTTGTAGTGCATATGTGCTACTTGTTGCAGGTGCGGATATCTTTGACGAGCCATCGCCTCCACCATATTGGAAGCTGGCAGTAGCGTTAAGGGCTGGGCCATACTGTGCAACTATTGTGTAGTTACCAGCATCTTTCCATAGTGGTCCTGTTGCCAACACTTTGGTAGTAAAGCTACCATCTGAAGCAGGAATGAGTTGTGCTATTGATACCATGTTCTTTAACGAGTTAACAACTCTAACAGTTACTGCAGTTTGATTTGATACGTTTTTGACTACTCCATGTATGACTATGGTATTGCCTTGTGAATATGATAAAGAGTCTGTTGCTACTGATAATGGTGGGAGACTAGTGGCGACCAAAGATCCATTATGCTCCTGTTGTAGATATTGGTATGCTGTTAGAGTCCCATTTTTTGGATTTGGCACCGTTGCATTTAGGACATTAGCTCCTATACTTCCTGTAACTGAAACTTCAAACGTTTGGGTATAGCTAGTTCCATCCTTTGCATCCACATCAATTGTGCCTGTATAGTTACCTGCTGACTGATAAGCATGTGTTCCATTGGCAACACCGCTTATTGAACTACCGTCTCCGAAATTCCAGACTATGCTTTTCATTGCACCGCCGCTAGCAAGTGAGGCCTTGTAAGAAACTGTTAATGGTGAGTCGCCAGTAACTGGAG
>JAGWGO010000226.1 GCA_028867395.1 Nitrososphaerota archaeon
AAACGAAGGAAGACAATCAGATACCTTGCCATTACTGCGGCCATAGGAATAGGTGTGGCATTAGCCAATACCTTGATAGTTCAAAAAATAGTAAAGGCAGATGATCCACTTTACCAATGCATAAACGGGCGTGACGTCACATACCAATTGTCTGCCACTTTGGAGATTTACGTAGACGGTGTAAAACAAAACATTCCTGCCAACGTAGGAGTCACAAAGAACTGTCAACGGTCGCTTTATACACTAACAGATGACGGGGTAATTCATGCAGGCTGGACAAAGCAATACCCATTTGAGGTAGGGCAGTTCCTCTGGGTAATGGGCTTTGACATACGAAGTATGGACGAGACCAAGTCAAAGATCTACGTAAACGGAGTAGAGTCACCACAATACATACACACGCTATTGCAAGATGGTGCTCACTACAGGGCAGACTTTGTCTCACAGAACAGTCAAGGGGCACCCACTTTTACTCCGCCAAGTTAGAAATAATCAATTTTTACCATAAAGCTGTTAAAGTAAAAAGAAGGAAAAAGGTTGGAGTCTTACCAGTACTTTCCGTTGTCTGGTATCAGACCAATGCCTTCTCTCTCAAAGTGCTTGTCAAGTTCAGCAACCCATCTTTCTCGGACTGCACCTGAACCCATACCGTGTGCTCTGAGCCAGAAAGCGATGACGCCTAGTAGGAATACTGCGAACATAATGGTTGCAAATATGTAAACCATGACGTCGTAGAATAACGGGTCATAGTTTGGACCTATTTGACCTGCAAAATTTGACAGTACGCCTACGAGCATAGCAAATATCGCGCTCATCATTATTCAAAACAATTTATGTACGATATATACATTTCTGTGGCATTTGGGCAGAATTAGATCTAAGTGCTGAATAATAAAATAAGAAAGGAGAAGATTTAGCGTTGTTTTCTTGCTTTTTCCACTTGCTTTGCTCTTACGACGAAAGCTACGAAGATTCCGCCAAAGATTGCGCCGGAAATGATTGTTGCACCAATGACACCGTTGGCGTCAAGATATGGTGTACCAGAACCAGCATGTGGATTTGCCTGTACGTCGGCAATTCTTGAGCGTGCTAGCTTTAATTGATCTTCCAATGTGATCTGACCACCGCCACCCACACCTGCGTACTGTGCCGCAGCGAATGGAGCAAACGATGATACTACAAAGAGACCAAGTAGTGCAGCTCCAATAATTATTGGTTTGTTCATTTTAGCACCTATCTCAAAATGATTTTAGTTAGTATTTAACTCTTATGCAAATATGGATTGCCGATCTGCAAGTAACATTTATGTTTGCTCCATAAAGAAGCGGTTCGTGGGCAGACTCCATTCACACAGACACGGAAAATCTCATTCTATAAGACCTGTCACACCCAGTCCACCAACTTGGGTAAAGCAAACTCCAGATGAGATAGAGGAACTTGTCGTAAAATATTCCAAAGAGGGCCTCAAGCCAAGTGAGATCGGAGTGAAACTGAGAGATCAGTACGCAATCCCACTAACAA
This sequence comes from Nitrososphaerota archaeon, assembly GCA_028867395.1. Lineage (GTDB taxonomy): Archaea > Thermoproteota > Nitrososphaeria > Nitrososphaerales > Nitrosopumilaceae > Nitrosotalea. The sequence goes on from JAGWGO010000226.1 coordinate 1,522, forward strand.
GACAAATTGTCAAAAAATCTGTCGTACAGATCTTGGAAGAGAAGGGAATAACCCCAGACATGCCTGAAGATCTCAACAATCTTGTCACAAAGGCACTAGGGCTTCAAAAGCACTTGAGAGCCAACAAGTCTGACAGAAGAAATGTTAGATCGCTTGAGCTGTTAGAGGCCAAAGTACACAGACTCTCTTCTTACTACAAAAAGATTGGACGCATTCCTAAAACTTGGAAATATAAGGCAGTTATTGCTCAACTTGAATAATGGGCAACCTAGACCATGCACTATCCTATTTTCATGACAAAGTTTCTGATTGCATCAAGTCTGGCAAAAATATCTCTGTAATAACTCATCTAGACTGCGACGGAATTACGTCTGGCAGCATAGTTACAAAATCACTTATCAGATCGGGAGCAAAATGCACTGTAAAAACTGTAAATGAGTTTAGTAAAAATTTGATTGAGAAACTCAAAGATGATTCTAGACAATTTCACGTCATAACTGATCTTGGAGGTGGATTTGCAAAAGATCTGGACAATGCGTTAGATGACAATTGGATTATTGTAGACCATCACCAGATACCGCAAGAGGAATTTGACAACGAGCGAGTAATCAATGCATGGAAGTATGGCATGGACGGCGGACTGGATGTTTCTGCTGGAGGCATGGCATATCTAGTCTCAAAAGCATTGCATAAAGAAAATACAGATTTGGCATGGATTGCTGTGGTAGCTGCCTTAGGAGACAGGCAAGACAGAGGTGAAAAGAAATCATTTAGTGGTACCAACGTAGAGATTGCAGCTATTGCAAAAAAGAATTCTCAGCTTGAGATTGATCTAGACATACTTTTAGTAGGTAGGGAGACAAGGCCACTACCCGATGCCCTTGCCTTTACTTCACAACCGTTCATAGAGGGTTTAACGTGGAACCGTGATGCATGTCTTTCACTGCTAAAATCGTCTGGAATAAAGCTGAAGGATGGAGGTAGATGGAGAGTACCTGCAGAACTTACAGAAGATGAAAAAAGAATTCTGTTACAGACAATTTCCAAATTTATTCCAAACAAAAATGCAAGCGATATCATTGACGAGCTTGTAGGATATACCTACACGTTAGCAGGAGAGGACAAGAGAAGTTTCTTGCGCGATGCAAGAGAGTTTTCTACTATGCTAAACTCATGTGGGAGGATACGAAAGGCAGGAGTTGGGAT
>JAGWGO010000227.1 GCA_028867395.1 Nitrososphaerota archaeon
TGAATTGTGAGGATTCATCTCCCATCACTTGGAATTGGCATTGCCGTATCGCTTGTAGTCATGGTATTTTTGATCCATGGGCAAGTTTCTTTAATGAAAACACCTGCCTCAGAAACTAACATACAAAGTGAGCCGAACAAAGGCCAGACAGGGCAGGATCTAATAACTGGGAATATCTCGCCACCTCTGGGTTCAGAGAATGCTCCAATCACCATGATAGAATTTGGAGACTATCAGTGCTTTTACTGTAACAACTTTTTCCACAATACGGAACCAGACATCGTAAAGAACTATGTCGATACTGGTAAGGTCAAGATGTATTTCAAAGATTTTACAATAATAGGTCAAGATTCTGTATATGCTGCTAATGCAGCACATTGTGCACAAGAACAGGACAAGTTTTGGGAATATCATGACTTGTTATACACTAATTGGTCAGGTGAGAATACTGGTTGGGCCTCAACTGCCAATCTAACGCAATTTGCCAAACAACTTGGTCTAAATCAAGATCAGTTCAATCAATGCATGACTCAATCAAAGTACATCAATGTCGTTCGTGGCAGCGTTTCCGATGCTGACAATCTGGGCCTTACTGGAACCCCTGACTTCTTCATCATCGGCCAAGACAATTCTGTCACAAAAGTTGTGGGGGCTCAGCCATATGCGGTATTTGATGAAATTTTCAAGTCTAAGCTGCAATCTTGATATATTTTTCATACCTCAGGCAAAAAAGTGAATAAAAACTATGGTTATAGGAGATCAAATCTGACCCTCAAAATGCTTATATTTGTTACAGCGAAGTTCTAGCTGTTGGCTGCAGGTATAGATGACATAGCCATCTTCGTTCCAAGATTATTTGTCGATGCACGAGATTTTGCGAAGGCGCGAGGCATGGACCCAGATAAACTTCAACGCGGATTGGGAGTATCTAAGATGGCTATGGTTGACACTAATCAAGACCCCGCGTGTATGGCCGCCAATGCTTGTTTAAGGATAATGGAAAGGAACAAACTGTCACCAAGCGACATTGGCAGATTATACGTAGCTACCGAATCTTCCCTTGATGAATCCAAGGCGATGAATTCTTACGTAATTGGCATGCTAGAGCAAGTTTACGGTAATGATTCCTTTGAGCATTGCGGTGGAATAGAGTGCAAGTTTGCATGTGTAAGTGGCTCATATGCATTGTATGATAATTCAAACTGGATAAGGGCAGGCGAGGCGGAGGGAAAGAATGCGATTGTAGTTGTTTCAGACATAGCCAAGTATGACCTAGGTTCTAGTGGTGAATACACTCAAGGTGCTGGAGCAGTTGCGATGTTACTAAACGATAACCCACGAATAATGACTTTTGACCCCAGGGTAACTTCAACCTCAATAAAAAATGAATATGATTTCTATAGGCCCTTTGGAAAAGAAACACCTATTGTCAATGGCCAATATTCAAACCTACTCTATATGATTCAAGTAAAGAAAGCATTAATGGCGTATAAGGAAAAGGCTCTTTCAACTGGCTTGATTAAATTAAAGGAGGGTGAAACAATCTTAGACTATATCGATTTCATAAATATGCACCTTCCATACAGCAACATGGGCAAAAAGGCATTAGCATATCTGTTAAGACATGAATGGAGAAGCATGCCATATTGGAAAAAAATAATTGAAAAGATGGGAATGGAAGAGCCGGCTCCAAAAGATCCGAGAGGAACCATCGAGTCAGTTCTTGCCGATGAAGAGTTTATGGCAAGAGATCATGAATTCACAAAGAGGTTTACTCAAACAGAAGAGTTTCAAGAAGCGTACGACTCAAAACTGGCAAGTTCGTTGATTGCCTCAAGGATTGTCGGAAACTTGTACACTGCATCATTGTACATGGGCTTTAGAAGCTGCCTAGAATTTGAGTTCCAAAAAGGAACCGATTTGGAAGGAAAAAGATTTGGGTTTGGGTCATACGGTAGTGGCAGTAGTGCAATGGTTTTCAGTGGCGTCATAATGCCAAAATACAAAGAGATCGTAAAAAACATGAACCTAGAATCTGAGATAGGTAACAGAATTAAGATATCGCTTGAAGAATACGAAGAGATTCACGAAAATAAGAGAAGCTTAAGCGAGAATCTACTAGACAGTAAAAAAGAATTTGTCCTAGTCGGGGTAGAGAAAACACCCGAGATGCGCGGTCAACGCAAATACGTTTTCAAAGAATAAACACATCAAAATAGGAAACGATCTTTGGAAATCAACAAAAAAGATATTAAATCACCATGTTCTAAACAAATTATGAAAGATCGTTCAATGCCAATATGTTTTACTACGGAACAATATGGCAAAATTGAGCAAATCGCAAAAGAAAGAGGCATGCTCAATCCAAGCCAACTAATCGAAGAAGTCATAGGCGAATTATAAAAACGCCGACAAATCTTTCTTTTTCATTCTAACGTTTACCGCGTCAACTTTTTTAACGGATCTTCTCATACTTAGGACATGGATCTACTTGGTAAAAAAATAGCAATATGCACCATGTGTAAAAAGGAGATAAAACACAAACATAAGCCAAAAAGCGAATGGCAGATAGAAGGCCCTTTGTGTGGCGACTGTTATGTTACCCAAATGCAAAAGTTTTATGAGTTAAGCCTAAGACAAAGATGTATTATTTGCAACACTGAAAAAGATGTTCCAGACATGTGGGAACCAAGATATCAGTGGGACATGAAGGGGTTGCTTTGTA
>JAGWGO010000228.1 GCA_028867395.1 Nitrososphaerota archaeon
AAATTTAGTTGGTACGACATCCAAAGAACAAAGATGAGAACAAAAAGCCCGAACCAAGCGAGAATCCTACAAAGGACACGCCCCCAGTAGAACCGCCAGTAATTGAGGATGATGAATCAAAGAAAAGGCGCGGCCTTGACAAGGTTTTCTGGTTGCGCGTAGGTTTGGGAATACTTGCTGGAGCCATCTCTGCCATACTTGGTAGCCCGCTGGAAGTAAGTCAGAGGATATTTGTGGGATTTGGGATAATGATTGTAATGTTCATAGTCTCGTATGGCATTGCCAAGGGCTTTCGAGTCCCACTGTTGCCTTCAGACAAGCGAAAACTTGTAACCACAGGTTATGGAAGCTATTTTCTGATGTTCATATTCAGCTGGATTTTGATAAATACCGTCATCAACGCTGATCTCAGTAGTATCACTACGATACACTAGTTAACACAACCCATTCGTTAGCGCTAAATATCAAGCAGAGTCCATCAAGTCAGATGTGGAAACACAAAACACCTGGCATACCAGACGAGCTATTTGAAAGAACGGAGGAAGTGCCTATCACAAAAGAGGAGGCACGGGTCATCCAAATTAGTAAAGGCAGGATTTGTGATGGCCAGATTGCATATGATATCGGTTGTGGAAGTGGATCTGTATCAGTAGAGGTAGCTTATCAGGTAGGACAATTAGGAAAAATTTTTGCAATTGATATCGACCCTAAAGCAATAGAGCTTACCAAGAAAAACTTGGACAAGTTTGGCATATCAAACGTTACAGTCATTTTAGGAAATGCGCTAGAAAAAATTTCAGATCTGCCACTAGCTGATGTCATCTTTATAGGAGGAACGGGAGGTGAAACTGCTGAAATTCTGAAACTCTGTGAAGGCAAGCTTAGGCAAGGGGGGCGCATAGTGATAGGAACTATCTTGATTGAGACTTTATATTCAGTACTTTCGACCATGGAAAAACTCCAGTTCTCATCAATTGATATAACTCAAGTAACAATATCAAAGAGCCGCAAGACATCAACAGGCACCATGATGCTGGCAAGAAATCCAGTCACTATAATATCTGCAACAAAATCTAGCTTTTAATTAGGTGCCTTGGACCTTTTCTTAAATGGCAGAACTTACATGTGTAGGATGTGGTCCTGGCGATCCAGATCTTCTTACCGTAAAAGCAGTAAAAGCCATTCAAAATGCTGACTTAATAATGTGCCCAACCTCAAAGGAAGGCAAGGAAAGCATAGCATATTCCATAATATCTTCACTTGTTGACAATTCTGAAAAGCCTGACGTTGAAAACTTGGTCTTTCCAATGGTAAAAGACCGAGAGACTCTGGAAAACACTTGGCAGACAAACGCGCGCATGATTGCTGACAAGGTAAAAAGTGGGAAAAATGTTGTATATCTTACGGTTGGCGATCCATCGTTATACAGCACGTGGATCTATCTACAACGCGAACTCAAATCAAAATATCCAGAGATCAAAATAACAGTAATTCCTGGAATTGTATCCATGTTTGCATTTGCATCCAAGGTTGGAATAAGCATTGCAGAGGGCGATGAAACTGTTGCAGTAATACCTGCGTGCTATGATCTTTCGAGGGTAAAGGAGACTGCAAAGAACTGTGATACTATGATATTTCTTAAGGATGGTCGCTATTTTGATCAGGTAATTGCGTTACTAAAAGAGGCTGGCTTTCCTGATAGCTCACTTTTTGCCATCGCTCAAGATGTGGGAACAAATGAAGAGATTGTCAAGAAATTAACTCTTGGCGAGGTAACAAAGGACACGCTGACAAGCAAGTACTTTTCGATAATGGTGGTAAAACGTGGCTAAGGTATACTTTGTAGGCTGTGGTCCTGGAGACCCAGAACTCCTAACTGTAAAGGCAAAAAAGTTGATAGAGAAAGCAGATATTGTTGTGTACTCGGGTTCGTTGATTCCACCTGAGATAATCAAACTATGCAAAAAGGCAAAAATGTATGACGCTGCAAAGTTGGTAAGAGAAGAGATCTTTGAGGTGTTACGAGACAATACCCTTGACGAAAAGTTAGTTGTAAGACTACATGATGGGGATCCATCAATTTATGGTGCAATACGAGAACAGACTGACAACCTAAAAAAGGAAGGAATAGGATATGAGGTGGTACCTGGAATTACTTCGTTTCTGGCATCAGCAGCTGCATTAGGGTGTGAACTTACTCTGCCAGGAGTCACTCAAACCATTATTGTAACAAGAGCAGAGTCAAGAACCAAAGTCCCAACAAGAGAAAAGATCTCAGAGCTTGCAAAGCACAAAGCCACAATGATATTTTACCTAAGCGTTCATCTCATATCAGATATTGTAAAGGAAGCTATCAAGGGTGGTTATACCAAATCAACACCGGTTGCCGTTGTGTATCGTGCAAGCTGGAAAGATGAAAAGGTAATAACAGGAACACTAGAGAACATTGCAAAAAAGATACGGGACGAAAAAATTACTAAAACTGCGATCATAATAATTGGTGATATTATAAACCCCAAGCACTATGAATATTCTAAACTTTATGACAAAACTTTCAGCCATGGATACAGAAAGGCCAAAGTTGTATCATAGCTGATATACTTTGTTTCTAATGCCCAACCTTTGAAGCTTTTTCTGCAAGGTCTTGGTATTTCCCGACGCAAAAACTCGTAATTTGCATGTCTTTGATCTTTTATTCTTTAATATCATCGCAACTTTGT
>JAGWGO010000229.1 GCA_028867395.1 Nitrososphaerota archaeon
GGAACTTGCTGCCCTCAAACTTGCAGAAGAGATTGCCGAGGGCAAGTATTCTGGTCCTGAGACAAGCCTTCAGGAAAAACTTGACCTGGCAGTACGTGTAGGTCTAGCAATTGTCACCGAAGGTGTAACTATAGCGCCCCTTCAGGGAATAAGCGAGGTTAAGATAAAGAAGAACGCTGATGGCTCTGAATACCTGTCCGTCTCCTTTGCTGGCCCTATACGTTCAGCAGGCGGTACGGAGGCTGCCTCTACCATGCTTATTGCCGACCACGTGCGTAAGATTGCAGGTCTTGGCAAATACAAGGCAAATTCCTATGATGATGAGACTGGCAGATTTGTAGAAGAATTGCGCCTCTATGAGAGGGAGGTAGGAAACTTTCAATTCCATGTTCCCGACGAGGACGTGGTAACCGTCATCTCTAATCTTGCCGTAGAACTTGATGGCATAGACACAGATCCAGTTGAGATAGTAAGTCACAGAAACATGACAAGAATAAGTACAAACAGGGTCCGGGGCGGTGCCCTTCGTGTATTAAATGACGGTCTAATAGGCAGGTCTCGCAAGCTATTGAAACTTATTGATTTATTCAAGCTGGATGGTTGGGAGTGGCTCAAGGACCTGAAAGGTGCCATCCAAACCGGAGATGAAGACGCAGCAGCTCATAGGATGAGAGAGGTGATTACAGGCAGGTCTGTTCTTTCAATGCCAAAAAAACTTGGAGGATTTAGGCTTCGTTATGGTCGTGCATGTAATACTGGCTTTGCATCGATTGGAATTCATCCAGTAGTAGCAGAGATTCTGGACCATGTAGTTGCGGTAGGAACCCAGATCAAGCTTGACATTCCGGGAAAGGCAGGGACCATCGCCTTTGTTGACTCGATTGATACTCCAGTTGTTAGACTAGATAATGGAAATGTGGTTAAGATAAGAGATACGGCACATGGAATACAACTAAAACCACACATTGAAAAAATTCTGCATCTCGGAGATATTCTCATCAGCTACGGTGACTTTCTTGAGAACAATGCAGAACTTGTTCCAACTGGATATGTAGAAGAATTTTGGGCCGAGGAACTAAAAGAAAAGGTCACCAAGTACGAGCCAAGCGATAATGAGCTGTTAAGCTATATAGCAAAAACACCTAGCCTTGAAGAAGCATTCCAAATATCGCTTAATTTTGGAATCGGGCTCCATCCCCACTATCTGTTCTATTGGGACCAATTAACAGTAGAAGAGCTGGAAAAACTCCTTGTACCAAACAAGATAGAATCTGACTTGATAGTTTACCAAGCAAACACAAAAGAAATTTTGGAAAAACTTGGAGCCCCTCACGAGGTGGTAGGCGACGCAATCATGCTAAAAGACACTGAAGCAAAAATTTTCTTTAACCTGCTTTTTAGAAAACCAATCCAGCTTGACAAGACACTCTCGGTCCCAGAAATCATCTCAATATCATCTGGAATCAAGATAATGCCCAAGTTCTCAACAGCGATAGGAGTTAGAGTGGGAAGACCAGAAAAGGCATCACTTAGAAAGATGAAGCCTCCGGTGCACACATTGTTTCCAGTGGGAACCAAGGGGGGCGCGTCACGTGATCTTCTCAAGGCAGCAAAACAACCCAACTTTTACTGCAACATCAACAACAGAATGTGCAAAAACTGCAATCTACCCTCAATTAGCATTATTTGTCCCCGATGCAAGACAAAGACCTCCATAACATTTGTCTGTCCTAAATGTCGTGATGAATTAGAGGAATCACGTTGTCCAAAATGCAAAATCAAAGCATCTGCACACTCTTATCGTGCATTTCCTCTCAAGGAACTGCTCTACTCTGCACAAGAAAGAACTGGCATACGTGCTCAAGAGCCCTTCAAGGGAGTAAAAGAACTGATCAACCAAGACCGAGTGCCAGAACCAATGGAAAAAGGACTCATCCGACAGAGTTTGAACCTTAACGTCTTCAAGGATGGAACTATAAGATTTGATGCAACAAATGCCCCAACCTCTCACTTTAAACCATCATGGATTGGAACAACACCTGAAAAACTTGTTGAGCTTGGCTACACACATGACAGTGATGGCATACCGCTTGAAAATGAGGACCAACTAGTTGAGCTAAAAACACAAGATGTCATAATTCCAAAGGAATGTGGAGAAAGCCTAGTCCTTGTCTGTCAATATCTTGACCGCGAACTTGAAAAACTGTTTGCCCATCCTCCATACTATGGCGTAAAAAACACTGATGGCCTAGTGGGCCATCTAATAATTGGCCTTGCACCGCATACATCGGTTGGCATAGTGGGAAGAATAATTGGATTCACAAACACCCAAGTCTGTCTTGGCACAGCGGTCTGGCACTCTGCAAAAAGAAGAGATGCTGATGGTGATGCAGACTCGATAATGTTACTGATGGACAGTCTACTCAACTTTTCACGGCTTTTCTTGTCTGATAGAATAGGAGGTTTGATGGATGCTCCATTACTTGTACAGCCTATTGTTATACCCCAAGAGGTGCAGAGGCAGGCTCACAACTTTGAGGTAGTAGCAAACTATCCCTTGTCATTTTTCAAGGCAACACTGCAAAAAGCAAAGGCAAGTGAGATAAAAGATGTTGAGATTCTAAAATCACGTCTAGAAACTGAGAAACAATTCTATGGTTACAAATTCACACACAGCACCAGCACCCTTA
>JAGWGO010000016.1 GCA_028867395.1 Nitrososphaerota archaeon
TTCAGGGCAAGCAACTGTTTTCCGTCACAGTCTGATTTTGTCTCAATCGAATACGGCATGATGGTATAGTTGCCGTTTTTCTCCTGCAGGAAGAATAGTACTCTGTCTCCCACATGATAAATTCTTGAATAGGGGTTGAAGTTCTTGCTTCCAGTCCCATATGCTGTTATAGACTGCGTCGTATCCGCAGAGGATGGTTTTAGGTATTCTTGTGGTTGTATGACATAGTGCGTTCGTGTATCGTTTTGTATTTCAGATGACGAGGTGACTTTTCCTACCACGATTATTGCGCTTTTGTTGAAGAGTTGTTCTGTTGAAGGTACGATGAGCGGCGCGTATGCGCGATATTGAGAATTTGGCAACATTATGAAGATCATCAAAAGTGCAGTTATTGTAATCTGTAGTGTTTTCACGCTTGATATGGACGGTACAGGCATGGTTTAAAAAAATGTCGCAACATTCTTCTGGTCTTACCTCACGATCATGATTTTCTTCAACTGTCTGTGATCTTGGGTTGCTACTTTTCCAAAAATGTCAGGTTACAACACAATGATTATTTTCTTGGGTTGTTTTGGTCCTTAAAGTAAGGCAATACAGTAGACGCAAACTTGTCTATTGAACCAAAGTATCCAGAACCCCAGAATCTTACAATAAAGTGGTTCACCCCTGACTTGATGAATCTTTCAAATACTGGTATGATATCATCTGGCGTTCCCATGCCTATTGAGGAGCGTGCCACCTTGTCTGGGATTGTCTGAGCTGCCTCTCTCATCTTTACAATCCATTCTTGGTTCGACATTGAATATTCTGTAAAGTATTTCTTGAAATCAAAACCTGCGATATCCTTGATCCCGTGCACCTTGAGAACCTCGGGCTTGAACAAGCTGACCTTTACTGCGTTTTTCATCTTTGCCCATGCTGCCTCTGCATCATCTGCAAAGTATACGTCAATGTCAACTGCAAACTGGAAATTGGAAGGGTCTCTGCCATTCTCTTTTATGGACTGCTTGATTGCTTTTGCATGTTCTTCATAAAGTTCTGGCGTGTATCCGATTGGAATCCACCCGTCTCCGTATTTTCCGCAAAGAGCAAGAGTCCTTGGCGCACCTGCTGCCATGTAGATTGGTGGGTGCGGGTCTCGTATCGGCTTTGCCTGCAAGCATGCCTCTTCAAGCTGGTAAAACTCTCCGTTGAAGCTTACTCTTTGTTCAGGAGAAGAGCCAAAAAGTAACTTGATAACCTGTAACTGTTCTTCAAATCTTCCTACTGGTTTGTCCCATTGGATCTTGAACTCTTTGATGTTCTGTGCCTCTCCTGCGCCTATTCCAAGGGTTCCCCTTCCATGTGAGACTCTGTCAAGTGTAATTGTAGCAAGTGCGATGTTTGACGGATGTCGTCTTACGGCATCTGTTACACAGGTTCCAAGCTCTACCTTGTTTGTGATTGAAGCAATTGCAGAAAGCATAACCCAAGGGTCGTTGACTATGGCGTGGTTCCACTGGGGAACATTGCTGTGGTCCATGTACCAAATGGAATTGTATCCTACCTTGTCTGCAAGAACACATGCTGTTAGGATCTGGTCTTCAGTTAACCCAAGTCTAGCGACGTTCAACCCCTGCTGAATTCCAAACTTTATCATTTATTGAAACCTGTTGCAATTTGGTCATTAAGAAGCAATATTTAAGTCTGTAAGTAAAGAATGCCACTCTCTTTTCAGGCAAAAAATGGAACCGAAACTTGTCAAAGACACGATTTTTTATCTGATATTTTACAATTTGACTCTGTAATAGTCCCATCTCTCAGGATCAAACTGTTTTACAAACTCTATTCTCTCGTTGCGTTTTATCCTCTCCTTTATCACATCTCGCAGGGCAAAGCTTGAGAGGTACTTGTATCCCTTGGACTGGGCCTGCATTAAAAACAAGAGGCGCATCTCGCGCCCTCCGCCCAATCCCCAATATCCCATTTTCAAAGCAATTGGTTCAAGAAATATTGTGTCATGTTTGCTAAAGTGAGGATCGTCAATTGCTGGACGAAGCTTGTAACTTTCAAGTGATCTTCCCTTTACAAAACCGACTATAGGGCCGTTCTGATCACCATATCGTAATGTGTTTAGTAGTACATTTGGATCGTGAATGGATTCCTCAAATCCTGGTTTTGCAAACTGCAGTGGAGACGGCAACTCTTGGAAGATCTCATAAAGCGCAGACACAAATTCTTCTTTTTCCCTTGTCTTCATGGGGTCAATTGTCGGCACAAGTTGCACTTTGTCATAAATCACAGATGCCTGATTTTGGATCTCAGTCTGTCTGAGCTTCATAAATCCAAGCACATTGTCCATAAACGATTTGCGCATGACTCTTGGCAGAGCTTCCAAAATCTGGTTGCACATCTCCGACTCGTTGTTTAAGAGATCTTCAAAGTATGCAACAGAGCGCATGGCAATCAAGTTTGGATGCCATGCCAACGAGTGGGCGTTCTTTTTTGCCATCTCAAGTGCATATGAAAAGTTTCCAAGTGCATAACCTCCTATTCTGTCTGCCACGGAGAGGAACCATCCAAGTTTTTTAAAGTGCTCAACACTTGCGGGATTGTCTCGTGTGATGTCTGCCATAGAGTAGAAATTATCGATTAGCAATTCTGCCTTCTCTTTTTTCTCGCCATTCCAAGGATATGTTGTTCTCAGTATCAGGGCAGCGACAATGTTGGAATCAATATTTGCCTCCCTGAGCAACGCAGCTAGCATCTTGTCTGTCTTGACAAAGTTTACGGCGTCAGGCTCGTGAGGCTTGTCTATTCTTTTTTGTGGGTCATAGTCATGAAATAATGCTGAAGCAAACAAGTATTTCATGTCGTCTTTTGAGATGCTGTTTTGATTGCTATGCCATTGTGCTGCAACAAGTGTAACATAGGTCACCTCAAGCTCGTGGATTATGTTGTGATATCCGTAATAGTCAATTCCAAGGTCCTTTTGATGGAACAGGTCTATTGTATAATCCAGTATCTTTGAATAGCAAGGCAGGTCAAAGCCAGCCTCGGTTAGGAGTCTTAGTATCCTCTCTCTCCAATAGTCAGTGCTGTATAGCTCTTGCATTGGAACTTTCAGTAGGTTGGATCTGGTAGCATAAAAGGTTAATCAGAATAGAAAGGTCATATCGGCAAAAACAAGCATTAAAGATGAATATTAAAGTGAAAAAAGCGTAGAAGGTATCAGGTTACTTGCTACAGTTTGCCGTTTACTATGTCCTGTAGTAAGACCATGACGTCTTGCTTTGTCACAGGAATCGGGTTTGGATCAAGATGTCCCTTGTCTGTCATCACAACATCTGCTGCCTGATCGATTGGAGCTTTGAGTGTGAGCTTGTCAAACTTTAGCTTCTCAATTACTTCCTTGAACTTGTCGTAGAATATTGACTTGTTGAACTTGTGTGCAACAGTGGTACATGACGAAAGCGAGTATCCGTGTGGCACTCCCTCGTTTGAAAATACGTATGACAGCGCATGTCCTAGTGTTGTAGATGCGTTGCCAAAACCAATTCCTGATAGCATTGAACCAAACGGATAGTTCTCTGGCTTGTTGTTCATTATTGCGTCATACAGAACATCAAAGGCAGACTTGCACAACATCTTTGTAAACTCATTGCCTCTCTTGCTGTCGTATCCTTCTGTGGCTTGTGCACATGCATCGCAGACAGAATTTTTGACAATGGCTTCGGGAGTTCCGTCCATAAAGTACGAGTCTATTACTGCAACATCTGCAAGGAATCTCTCGTCTTGCAGCAACTTCTTTTTTCCCTCAAACTTGAGGACACAGTATGTTGTCATCTCTGCTCCTGTGCCAAAGGTCGTCGGGATGAGAATCTTTGGAACCTTCATCTCAGCACTTGCATATTTTGCGACATCAAGTGAGCTGCCGCCTCCAAGTCCAATTATGACTGAAGGATTCTTTGGCTTGAACTCTGATATTACCTTGTTTACTGTCTCAATTGATGGCTCTGGCTCTACCTTGTCGTATAGCATATAGTCTGTAATCTTCATCCTTGTCAACCACTTTTTTGATACATCGGGAGGAGCTGTTGTAACAACAAGAGCATTTTTTGGATATTGTGTTTCTGATAATGCGTCTTTACCAAAGTTAATTGTTTTTGGGATTCTTACTGTGTGCATAAAACCATAAGATTTCTAATTATTAATATAGCTTGGGGTTACATTTGATTTTTTTTAATATGAATCATTTTTCTATGGTTGGAAACACTAGACAAATTTTAAGAAACGGTTTCATCTTGTCACAGAAGGTTGAAACTAACCTGTAGAGTTTACACGAGGTAATAGTTTGAAACAATTTTTCATTGCCTAAATCAATCAGAAATCAAACAATAAAACTAAACTTGTATCATTCTATAATTGGGCGTTATTGATAATCTTTGAGATAAAAAGTACGAATGGGAACGATGGTGTGATTTTTATATCTAAAAACTGGAGGGTAGTAAGAAAATGAGCCCAAAAAATGCAGACGAGACAATTTCTAAAATCGATTCCATGATTAGAGTTCTGTCAAAAGCTTCTCCCCACGGAAACATACTTGAACAAGACGATATCAAGGCGTTAAACGAGGTAGAATCAGAAGACCAGCTAAAGCTTGCAGATAGACTGGAAGACATGATAATATTTCTAAAAGACGAACCAGACAACAAGAGAAAGATACTTGAATCTCACGACTTGGTAATGGACGAGTTTGGACACATAGAGCCGGTCCGCGATGCCTTGAGCTCGGTAAAGTCGTACTTTTTGAAATAAAGTTACATGCCTACGCTGTTAATTGCTGCGCCAGAGTTTGCGTCAACTATTAGGATTATCTTCTTTCCCTTATGATCATACCTTGCAAACCATATCGGAACATGCAAAAGCTCGCCGCTTGAGACCTCTTCTTCTGTCTGCATCTGCTGTATCATGTGATACTTTGAGTGAGCTTTTTCAGACTGGAGCCTGTCTGCAATTGTCTTTGCCTGGCTTTTTGCACCGTCCTCGTTTATGTCACCGTTTAGAATCTTGACTGATTTTGGAATCTTTTTTGGATCAAAGTCTACTCGCCCGTCAAGCGCAAACTCGTAATCATGAGGCTGGTACAATGTTAGTGCCTTTAGTGCAATTACCGGAGTATTGTAGTTCTCATCAAGTGTATAGGCCTTCTTGGTGTTTGCAGAGCCCATCATTCCTCCACCTCCAAGCATACTTCCCATGAGCATGCCGTCCATCATGCCCATGCCCATTCCGTCTCTCCTGTCACCAAATCCACCTCCTCCCATTGCACCGCCCATCACTCCAAACAGTGCAGCTGTGGTTGCAATGCTTCCGACCTCTGCTGCAATGTCTGTTGCAACAAGATTGGTTCTTGCAGCAACGGGAATTATCCAGTATGGAACCATGCTCAAGTTTATCTCTTCAAGGTTTGACGACTCTTGCAAGTGCCTGTGGAGCAGACCCTTGTCCATCATCTTTTTCAGTCTTGATGTAATGTCATCCTTGTCAAGAATCGTAATTGAGAGCATCGAGTGCTTTGCAATGTTTTTCCATCCAGAGTTCTCAAGGGTAACGCTACTGCCGCAGTATTCGCATGTTATGACCATCTCTCCAAATTTTGGAGCAATAGGAGCACCGCAACTTGGACACTTGATCTCTTTTACTCCGTCCGATGGCTGCACAGGTGGCTGCTCGGTTGGAGCCTCCTGCGACTGTTGCTTTGCGCCGCATTTGAAGCAAAAGGCCGCGTCGTCTGGAAGTTGGGAACCGCATTTGAGACAATACATGACTTTACTCCTAAGATGTCTTCAGCTGCTTACCACAGCTAGGGCAGAACTTTGAGTCACTTGCAATGTGTGCTCCGCACTGGGGGCAAAGCATTCCCTCTTGTGGCTTTGGCTGTTGAATTGGTTGCTGACTTGAACCGCAGTTTGGGCAGAAATTATTGTTAACTGGCATCATCATTCCGCACTTGACACACTGTCTCATTGGAGGCTGATACATTCCTTGTCCCATCTGTCCTGCCATGACATAGCCAAGCCCGGTGCCAGCTCCCAAGCCTACGCCCAGACCTGCTCCGATGCCTGCAACGCCACCAGGATTTTTTGCAGCATCTGTCATTGCCTGCCCTGCTTGGTACTGCAGATAGTTGACTCCAAGCACGGACATTTGTGATCTTGTATCTATTGCCTTTTGAACCTCTTCTGGGAGGCTTACAGTAAGTCCTGATATCTTGTTTATCTCAATTCCATACTGGCCAAAATTGGTTGGACAGTTGGCAAGCACGACCTGCTCTACATTTTGAAGATTTGCAGCAAGTTCTGTCACCTTTAGGCCGTTGTCTTTCATCTTTCCTATTGCGTTGAATACTAACAGAATCATCTGTTCTTTCAGTCTTGACTCTATCTCATCTGATGTCTGGACCGCAAAGGTTCCTACAAACTGATTGACAAAGTTTTCTGGCTGGGATATCTTCCATCTATATTCTCCAAATATCCTCAGGTTGACAATTCCAAATACTGGGTCTACAAACTGGTATGGCTGCGTTGAGCCAAATTTGCCATCAAGGTACCTGTTTTGTAAGTAGTATACTTCGGCTGCCTGTTGAACTCCGGTGAAGAACTTTAGGAGGTTGCCAACAATTGGCGCGTTAAAATCTGTAAGTGCGTATCTGTTTGGTTTGTCAAAATATGTCAAAACCTTTCCGTCTCTGAAAAATACTGCAATCTCGTCTTCTCTTACCACGATGTTATCGTTTAGCCTAATCAAACGTGGGACTTTCCACATTATGTTGCCTTCCTTGTACTGCGAGTCCCACTCAATGGTAGTTGATCCTACTACGCTACCTCCACCAAAGTTTGGGTCTTTTTTATGTCCGAACATCTATCATACACTTTGTACTTTTCTTCTTATTATCATTTTCATCAATTCTTACTTTGTCACCAATATGTTCTCAACAGACTCTAGTCTTTGTTGCCATTCATGCTTCAAGTTTTCAATTAGCGGACCTATCTTGGCAGCAATTGCCTGAGACGTTATAGTGCCTGCCATGTAATTATTCAACGAATCGTTAACCGTGGAAAATATCTCTTCTGCACTGTTGACAAAATTATAATCATACTCGTATAGCTTGTTTAGTGTATTCTCGTCTATTCTTATGTTTGGTGAAATGCCTGCAGACCCTTGTTGCGAGTGAAAGACTTCGCCTGATACCTGTTGTATCTGAGATATTGCAGAACCAATTGGTGTAAGTGTTGCAAATTCTCCCTTGTCTGCCATTGCCTTTCGTATTGCCTCAAGCTTTGTCTTTGCGTTGTCTAGTTTGTCAAACACTTGTTTTCTGAGAAGCTCGTCTGCTGCCCGAATGTCTTCAAGCTTGCGATATTCTCTGAGTCCTGGTATTGCAAGCTGGAGTTTTTTGAAAAAGCCCCTGTTTTCAACTACCTTGTCTCGTAGGTCGGGGTTATTTCCTGACATGTATGACACCATACACTACAATATCGCTTAAGCGTTGCGTAACTTGATTCATGATTGGTCTTGACATGATTTAGTATGAAATTATATCGTTATGATGCCGTTTGAGATGAGCCACTCTATGCCCTTTACAAAATCTTGGTCTCCCACTTGACCGCTTGACCACCAACCAGCAGTTGTCTTGACCCAAGAGGGAATAGACTGTGTGCCGTTTGTTGCACCTGAGCTTGCCTGTGAGGGTATCTGCATTATGCCTTTTTGTATCATGTATTGAATTCCTTTGATAAAGTCCTGGTCGCCTACTTGGCCTTTTGACCACCAACCAGCAGTTGTCTTGACCCACGACGGAATCACCGCAGTTTGTGTTCCACTTGGTTGGGTAGTGGTGGAATTGGAACTTGATGGGCTTGACGCTCCAACGCTGAGATCAACAGTAAATGTTGAAGTCTCAGGTGGAATTGGCTGGAAAAGTATTCCGTCAACTTCTACAATCACTTGATACTTGGCAGCGTCAGGGAATTGGAAAGGATATCCAATTGAGCCTTCTGCAGTATGTAATATTCCTCCGGTACCACCAACCTGGTTGTTTCCTTCCATTATTGTAATCTTGTAATCGATGTGCTGTTGAACTGCATGAGTTGACTTGTTGATGAAACTAATGTTAAGAGTAGCTTGGCTTCCAGGAGTTGGAGTGGCAGGATCAGTTGCAAAACCAACATCTATTGTTCCGCCACTAGTTGGTTGCACTACCTGATCAGCATAGGCTGGAATTATCATGATTGAGGCAATAGCTAGAACGCCAAGATAAGCAAATAGTCTACCTTTGGAACTAAAATTGGTACTAGTCATACCATCTCTTCTTTGATACCATATATAAAAAAAGTGCAACAAAGGTCATCATTCCTTTTAAGTCTAGATCATGTCTTGCACCAAAAAGATTCAAAGATTTGGCCTTTGTTACTTATATGGGGGACAGAATATGATAATACGAAACTTCAAACAACTTGCAACAAGCCGGGATAAAAGGCTGGCACTTTCCATAATCGAGAAGGGGCTTGAGGCCTCTATGCCTCACACTGTCTTGAAAAAAATTGTTAAACGTGACCTTTTACAGCTTGGACACAAAAAGTTATTGTTCAAAAAGT
The DNA here is from genome assembly GCA_028867395.1 of Nitrososphaerota archaeon. Lineage (GTDB taxonomy): Archaea > Thermoproteota > Nitrososphaeria > Nitrososphaerales > Nitrosopumilaceae > Nitrosotalea. Next base: position 8,640 of record JAGWGO010000016.1, read on the forward strand.
ATTCCGAGGTTTATCTTGTAGCCATCGGAAAATCATCTGATCTCATGGCAAAGGTGGTAAGCACCTGCACACACATCTCTGGAGGCATAGTAGTGATGCCTAGCAAGGCTCCTCCAATGGTTGATTCAAAAAAGTTTACAATAATCCAGTCTAGTCATCCAATACCTACAAGAAAAAGTCTAGTTGCCGCAAGGGCAATACTTCATTTTCTAGAGTCTCTGGATGCCACTGCCCTTGTAGTATTTTTGATATCTGGAGGCTCTTCCTCTCTTGTCTCACTGCCTGACGGAATATCACTTGAGGACAAGCAACACGTAAACGATCTGCTGTTAAAGTCAGGCGCAAACATACGTGAGATTAACTGCTTAAGAAAGCACCTGTCCAAGATAAAAGGGGGACGGATTTTAGAATCGTTAAACTGCGAGGCAGTGTCTCTTGTAATGTCTGATGTCATAGGAGACGATCTATCGGTGATCGCGTCTGGGTTGACATACTGTGATCTATCTACCTTTTCTGACGCAAAGAAGATCCTGCTAAAATACGACCTGAAAAATAAAATGCCAAGATCAGTGTGGAGCAGGATAATTCTTGGAGCGCAAGGTAAGATACCAGAGACTCCAAAAAGGCCGAGGATCAAAAACTTGGTTATCTTGTCAAACAAAGATTGTGTTGATGCAATGAAAAAACACGCAAGAAGCCTTGGATTTGAAACAAAAAAGATCTGGCCACTAGACGGTGACGTAAATGACGCATCATCCAAGATCTCAAAACATTTTCCAATCAAAAAAAATTCATGCCTTGTTTTTGGAGGTGAGACAACCGTCCATGTAAAAGGAAAAGGTCAAGGAGGCAGAAACCAAGAGTTGGTTCTAAACTTCTTGAAAAAATTCAATAACGATAAACAAGAGATGGTCGCAGTATCTGTTGGAACCGATGGCATCGATGGAAACGCATCTGCTGCAGGAGCAATTGCAGATTCTAACATGCCATCAAAACAGATCAGAAGATATCTGAGCAACAACAACTCTTTTTGCTATTTTAAAAAATATGGCGGAGCAATCTTTACCGGACCTACCCATACCAATCTTATGGATATCGGTCTTGTCCTAAGAAAGTAGTTTGTTTGCCTTGTTGTCTTGCGGATCAATTATCTGATACTTGATTTGTAGTCGTCTTTGATCTATCAACTGTTGAATGAATTTTGATCTGTTGATTACAAATGGATCATTTTGAATCTTGTTTTCCACCAGGTGATCAAACATAGATCGAAGATCAAGCATGATGTTTACAGTGTCGCCGTTTTTTATTATGAATCTACCAATACCCCAAAAAATTCCAACGTGAAGTGCAACATACTTTGATTGTTCTACTGACATTTTTTCATAGTAATCTTCAATGTGTGTTCTCACTTGATCTGCTCTTGATCCGTTTGTCTCAATTGTCCACGAGATCTTTTTTTGGTTTCCGTCGAAATAATATGAGTGGTTCATGTGTCAATCAAAAAGGCGTTGATTGTCTATATATTTTGAATATATAACTGAATAACAAAAATAAAAATCTGATTTCGTGCTAGAAGCAAATTCATTTTTCACAAACATGGTAGACGAGTTGGTAGAGTTCTCAGCGTACGATCCTGAGCTTGCTGATGGTCTCAAGTGGATAGACCATGAGGCACAAAAACGAGGAATAACATTCTATGAGATGGTTTTCCACGTTCTTCACCGATATGACATTGATACTCGAGCAAAGGATTGGCTTGCTAAACGAAACTAGAAAGCCTAAAGTTCTTGCAACAAATCATCTTTAAGATCCTATAATGTAATTCTGATGTGAAAAAGAAATTTACCAAGGCACCAAAGAAACTGTTTGACAAATTTTCGTCCTACTTTCCATATTCCACAGTAGATGTAGTGATAATACACAGAGGATCTTTCCTCTTGGCAAAAAGAACAATCCTGCCTTACAAAAACAAGTGGAACCTTCCAGGTGGCGTTGTCTTTAAGACAGAAAAATTATCAGATGCCGCAAAACGGGTAGCAAAAGAAGAACTTGGCCTTGCAGTTAAGGTTGAAAAGTTTCTTGGGGTATACGAAAACCCGATTCACTCAAGGCATGATATCTCGCATGTCTTTCTTGCATTGATTATCAAAGGGAAGATAACGCCAGATTTTCAAAGCAGCCAAATCAAGTTCTTCAAAAAAGCACCGTATGACATGGTACCATATCAGAAAAAGATGCTACGTGATGCAAGTGTTGCAGCAAGAAAGAGTTAGTGAATAGCTGAGCAAATGTCGCCAAAGACGTCTGGGTTATACTGACCAGCATAGAACTTGACGCTCTTGTTTTGAGGAATTATCTTGCATATCACATCTGGGATAATGTAGTCTGCCATGGCATACACGGCTATGAGCAAACAACCTATCAATATGATAATCCCCCAAGGCATCTTCATGGCTTGGCAGTGTATCTGGGTTGTATAATAATCATTTAACCAATTTTCGTCTTGTGTACTAGGGCATTGCTCTTTTCTCAATCGGCACATACTCGCAGCCGGAAGGTCCGCAGTACTTGCCGACATACACTGCCTTTGGCCTGTAAAGCATTGGTTTTGGTTGCGCTTCTGCAAACTTTTCTTCAATTACGTGTGCTGTCCATCCTGCAGCTCTTGAGATTGCAAATATTGGAGTGTTAAGATCCATCGGAATGCCAAGCATATAGTACGTGGATGCACTGTACAAGTCCACATTTGGAAAAATGTCCGAACCTTTTACTTTTTTCATCTCCTCTTCTGTTGTATCCTCGACTTTCTTTGTAATCTTGTACCAAGGTTGTCCTGTTTTTTCTGACAACCTGCGGGAGAGCTCTCTTAGGACCTCTGCTCTTGGATCAAAGGTCTTGTACACTGCATGACCCATGCCCATTATCCTGCCGCCTTGGGCAAGTTTTTCTTTTATGTGCTGCTCTGCCCTGTCTTCAGTTTGAATCTCGAGGAGCATCTTCATCACCTGAAAGTTTGCCCCGCCATGCAGTTCACCACTTAGCGCGCCTATTGCAGCACTTACCGCTGCATACATGTGCGCACGGGTTGATGCAACCTCTCTTGCAGCAAAGGTGGATGCGTTGAAGCTGTGCTCTGCATGCAATATCAGACAAATGTCAAAAATCCTTGCAATCTCAGAGTCAGGCTCCTCTCCAGTCAACATGTAAAGAAAGTTGCCTGCATGTCCAAGTTTTGTTGAGGGGTGTACAATATCCTTACCGTTTCTAATCCTGTGCCAGTATGAGACTATGATTGGAATCTTTGAGATGAGGTCAATTGCCCTGTTATAGTTGGCATGTCTGTCATCGCCTTTTTCTTTGTCATATGTGGCCAACTCTGACACGCGCGATTGGATTACATCCATAGGATTTGCAGTCTTGGGCAGGTCTCTGAGGCCTCTCTCAACATTGTCAGGTATGTTGCGTGCTTCAATCAATTTTTTCGAAAAGTCCTCTAAAACTGGCTCGGTTGGAAGGTCGTCGTTGAGAAGAAGGCATGCAGTCTCCTCAAAGTTGGATTTTTTTACCAGGTCTAAAATGTCATATCCTCTATAGATTAGCTTGCCATTGATGCCGTCTATTGCGCAAATCTTGGTATCGGCAACTTCGATGTTTCGAAGGCCGATATTCTTTGTCTGCACGATGTAATATTGTTAAAAATGCGTATTAAATTATTGCTACTTGCGGAAAAACGGTTAAAAATTAAGCACTTGGTCTAATCTAACAACTCTGGCGCATATAGCAAAATTTTCCATGAATTGTATGAAATGGTCCAATTGGAAGAAGATTTCATCAAACTAGTAGACAATTTTGTGGTTGAAACCAAGGATCAAAAAATTCTTGATGAGATATCCCAACTTGACCGCGAGTCACAGTTGCTTGGAATCTCGTTTTACGACATGTATTGCGTAATATTGCAAGACAATGTGAAGCACAAGAGTCTTGTTTCAGAATTCAAGACTTATGCAAATCTAAAAAAACCCGCGACCTTTGCAGTCTAGGCAAATTTGCAAAGGGACCGTTTTTGATTTAAATGAGGGTGTTTCTGCCTTGTTAATTCTATGGCAAAAACCAACGTTGTTTGCATATCTCACAAAGAAGATGCCGATGGTATAGGCGCGGCTTCTCTAATCAGGCAAGCCTTTGGGGGTGATACCCGCCTTGTGGACTATCCAGGCCTCATGATAGAGCTTGAACAGCTGAAAAATGACGAGTCCATAAAGACAGTATACATATGCGACTTGGGCCTCAGCAAGACTAACCAAGACCAGTTCGTTGAGGTGCTAAGAGACCTAAGAAAGAAGAAGGTTGCAATTACATATATCGACCACCATGACTTGGACGAGTCTATCAAGAAAAAGATCCAGTCACTCAAGGTAAAACTGGTTCATACAGTTGATGAATGCACGACAGTTCAGGTTTACAATGCGTTCAAGTCAAAGTTAAATGATCACAGTTCTCTTCTTGCGGCATGTTCTGCCGTTACTGATTATATGGAAGACAGGCCGCTTGGTTCAAAACTTCTTCAAAGGTTTGACAGGCAGTTTATCTTGCTTGAAGCAACGGTTCTGACTTTTACAATTACAAGCCATCAAAAGGACAACGAGTATCTCTTGTATCTAGTCGATGAGCTCAGCCAACAAAAATATCCGCATGACATTCCAAACACTTTTGAGTTTGCAAGAATACAGGCAGAAAGAATTTCCGGAGTGATTCAAAAGGTAAAACAAAACATGAAGAAGATGAAGAATTTGGCATACATGGAAGTTACAGATTCTGGTGCAAGCATGGTAGTGAACTTTGTTCTAGGACTGTCAGGAAAAGACGTTGGCGTATCTTACAAGTATAGGGAAGAAAAAGGAATCTATGCCGTATCA
>JAGWGO010000230.1 GCA_028867395.1 Nitrososphaerota archaeon
TCAAGAACATATGATTTAATATTTTGATCATCGGAGTTGTCTACAATGGACAAAACATGCGATTTGCGGTATTGAATTAGTGTAATAAATGGATATCCCTCATAATCTTCAGGGTGGTTTTCGATGATTAACGGGACAGCATTGGCACGAGCTTTCTTCTTAACTGGCATAAGATCCTCATTTGTGGCAGGCTATTTAGTAAAGTAATAAATAGTGTATATTTGAGGGAACCCTTTGATGTCCAAAGCTAAATCCGGTTTTTTATCCTATCTTGAAGAGTTTGACAGTGGTGGTAGCGGTGGCTCCTTCACTCAAAACGTCCTTCAGCATTCCCAATTGACGCAAGATTCGCAACAGGGTGATGATGAAGAAGAAAGCAAGCGGGAAAAGGAAGCAAAACTTCGAAAAGAAATCGAAGACTCACTTGCGGATGAAACAAACAACGATGATAGCCTTGTTGATACAGAGGATAAGGAACCAACAAACACTCGTATTCTAAAGCATTTGAAGAATTTACTTTTTAGAACACCTGGTGCTGAAAATATTGACTTTGATGCTGATGCAAGCTCCGAAGATGAAGGTGGTGCACCACCTGATTTTGGAACAAATGCAAATGATGACGTATATAATGATGGACGTGAGTTAATGTCTAACGGTAGTCCAGTTAAACAGTCACCATATGGTAAATTTGACGATCCTAACAATCCACACAAAATGCCAGATAATACTTGGACAAAAGAAACACCAAGTCAAGAGGAAGATAAACACGAACAACTGATCAACGCAATTAAAGAATTACGTAATGAACTACGTTTATCTCGTGGATCAACCGAACAAGAAGAAGATGTGGCTGAAGAAGATGAAGGTGGTGATGATACACAATTTGCAAATGCAGGTAAAATGTTTCAATCACTTGTTAATCAAAAACTATCTCGTGCAAAAATTATCGCTGCTTTTGAAAAAAATCTCGGAGTTACAAATTCAACTGCCGTTTCATACTATCAACGTTTAGCAAAAAATGCAGGTCTAACAAATTCTGGTGAACGTGAACTTCCTGGTGAACCACCTGGATTAGGACAAGCACGTGGATTTGGAAATCCAGGTGGAGCTATTGCTGGTGGACCACAGCCCGAACCTATTCCTCAAGAAACTAATATTTGAGGCGTTCAAGTTCCAAACGATCCAAACCGACAGGGATTGATTAGAACTGTAAAGGGTGCACACCTCGTCTACAAACGCAAAAATGAAGAAGGCACTTTTGATGAGTTATGGGTATTTGGAACTGGTGGAGATATGGAAAACTCATTAAAGGTTCGACGAGCTATTCTCGCTGGTACAGATATTCCACCTCGAGCAACAAAGTCGCAAAATGGCGCTCAATCGTATACCCTGAAGACACTTGGTAATGGTCAAATCCTTCACATTAAAGGTTTACCTAATTAAGTGGCGTAGCAGTTGAACATTTCCCAGTAAACAGGCTATAGTGGACAGCAATGAAGAAGAAGATTTCACTAACTAACATTGAAGGGGCAGTTTCTGTTGAAGGTGATGTTACGCCTATAACAAGAAATCCAATTTCAAAAATCACTCCCGAGCGTTGGGGTGAAATGTCAGCTAGTGAACTTCACGCTCAACGAGAAATACTCGTAAACAGATACTATGGTGCTTTACAAGCAGGTTTGCTGGAAGGTGCAAAAACCATCCAAAATGGTATTATGGCAATAGATGAGAAATTAGAAGAGATCGGAATAGAAGGGCCTGGATTCCTATGAGTTTAGTAAAACAAGCGTTAATTATTGAGATTCGTAAACATATCAAGAATGCTGTTGATTTTAAACAGAAGATTGACAATGCAAAAACGGAAGCAAAGAAAAACGTGTATAAGAAAAAGCTTAAGAAAAATAACATAGAAGCTGCAGACTTGTTTACCGCCCTCGACAAATTGCTTGTTAAGGAAGCCATAGACAGCAAAGCAGCCATTGGAGATAAAGATGAAGTATCTGTTCTCGAAGGGCGAACTACGAAGACGGATGGAAGTGGCCCATCTTTGGAATAACGGCGAACTAACATTAGAAAGTCCGGAAACTAAAGAAGGCGAAGAACCATTTGTTGAAATTCAAATCGTGACATTAAAAGCACATCTATCATCATTGGCAGTTGATAGAGCTTTAGAGAGAGGAGCCACTCTCGCAAATTTAAGTAATAAAGTTGATAGTATTCTTGGAACTGAATTGAACAGCGCAAAAGAATTCATAGACGTAACACTCGAACGAATTCGCGTTGGTATCAATTGTGATGTAATCGACAATGATGTGATCGCAAACGTCTGGGAAATATTAAGTCGACAACATGACTTGAGCCCAGGCACCAAAATCGAATTGGGGCAGTTGGTACAAGTCTATGAAAACAAAAATTCACACCTTGAGCGAACCAGTTAGAATTCTTCGAAAGTTACAACAATTTGGATATAAATCAGCAATCATTGCTGGTGGTGCTATTCGTGATAATTTTACTGGAAAAGAAATAAACGATTACGATATCTTTCTTTGGGATCCTCGATCGTCCTACGAGTTTTGTAATCCTACTACATTTGAGTGTCGTTTGGATTTGTCATCTCCAACGTTTGAAATGGAACGTACCACAGAGTTTGT
>JAGWGO010000231.1 GCA_028867395.1 Nitrososphaerota archaeon
CCAGATAATATATATTTCCCGAAAGATCTCGCCTTTAAAATTGAAAACGGTAGAGAGGGATTAGTTTTTACATTTGAAGGTAAAGGAAATATACGAACATTGATCTCTACTATTGATGAAGTTCTTGAACAGACGCAAGTTATTCTAAAAGTGACTGGTTAATGCTAGATCCAAAACTCATCAGAGATAGCCCTCAAAAAATAAGAGAGATGCTCAATGCAAGAGCTCTTGACTTTCCGCTAGATGACTTTATAAAAACAGACAAAGAGAGACGGGAGCTGATAATAAAAACAGATGAGTTACGTAAAACAAAAAACCAGATATCACTTGAGGTAGCAAAGAAAAAGAAATCCAATGAAGATGCATCAAGCTTAATTGCACAGATGCAAGCTGTCTCGCAAGAACTTCAAAGACTGGAAGAAGCACAGGTCAAAGCAGAAGAGACTTTCAAAGATCTTTCTTTAACATTACCAAATCTGATTCATGAGTCGGTCCCCATTGGGAAAGATGAGACCGCAAACAAGGAAATGAAAAAGTGGGGAAACATTCCATCATTTGATTTTGAGATACGAGATCACATAGACTTGACACAAAGTCTAGATCTTGTAGATCTGGAAAGAGCAGCTAAGGTAGCAGGTGCAAGATTTTATTATCTCAAAAACCAACTTGTTAGGTTAAACCAAGCCTTGATTCAATTTGCGCTAGACTTTTTGTCTGAGAGGAACTTTACGCCAGTGCAACCCCCCTACATGATAAACAAAATTTCTATGGAGGGAGCAATAATAGCAAAAGACTTTGAGGATGTGATTTACAAAGTTGAGGGAGAAGATCTCTATCTCATCGGAACATCTGAGCATGCCCTTGCCTCAATGCATTCAGATGAGATAATGGAAGGAAAGAGTTTGCCTCTGAGATATGCAGGAGTGAGCCCATGCTTTAGAAAGGAAGCCGGTGCCCACGGCAGGGACCAGAAAGGAATATTTCGTGTTCATCAGTTTGAAAAAGTTGAACAGTTTATCTTTTCAAGACCTGAAGAATCTTGGAATGAACATGAAAAACTATTAGCTAATGTAGAAGAATTTTATCAAAAACTTGGAATACCATATAGAATAATGTTGCTTTCAAGCGGCGACATGGGAAAGGTTTCTGCAAAAACATATGACCTTGAGGCGTGGATGGCAGGTCAGAAAAACTATCGAGAACTTGCCTCATGTTCTAATTGTATTGACTTTCAAGCAAGAAGACTCAAGATAAGATTTCGCGATAGAACAAACGACCAGCCGCAGTACCTTCATACGTTAAACAGCACCCTTGTGGCAACCACAAGAACAATGGTTGCAATACTAGAAAACCTTCAAACAAAGGATGGCCATATATCGGTGCCAAAGGTTCTTCAGAAATACATTGGATCAAGCACGATCTAAAAATGTCGTACAACTTATATTTTGGCTTAAGAGGTTGGTTTTAGTTGGCACGCCAAAAGACTGCTAGAGTAAAGGACAAGTGGAGAGAAAAGAAATGGGTTACAGTTCTTGCTCCTTCAGCATTCAATAATGCGCCAATTGCATATATTCCAATAACAGATGATGAAAGCGCTATTGGCAGAGTAGTTGAAGTTACCTTATTTGATATCGTCAAAGGCGACCCTTCCCAGCATCAATTCAAGCTTTACTTCCAAGTAAACAAAGTCGACGGCGAGACTGCAATCTCTATCTTCAAGCGATACGAGTATGCTAAGGAGTTCCTCAGAAGCCTCGTAAGACGTGGCTCGTCTCTGATAAATTTCATAGGCGATGTCAGAACTAAAGATGGCTACCTCTTTAGAATCAAGATCATCGCCTTGACTCAGAAAAAACTCAATACATCAAGAAAACATGCACTTAGGTTGATTGCAAAGGATGTGATGGCTAAAACCATTCCAGAAATGACCATAGACCAGTTCATCCAAGCTACCGCGTTTGGTAAGATAAACTCAGACATTATGGCAGCAGTCAAGAAAGTGATTCATGTGAGACATATTGGAATCGAAAAGGCTAAGCTTATCAGAACTGCAGAGGCTGAAACAGTTCTCTTGCAGGCCAAATAGTTTAATCGTCTCGCAAAATACTAATTTCAATGGCAAATAAGATCGAAGTCAGTATTGAAATGATATTTCATGCTACCGAGAACACCAAAAAGATTTTCGAGCCCATCTTTGATTTGTTTCAAATAAAAGAAGAAGAGTTTTCAGAAGAAAAGATAGTAGGTCATTATGGAAATCCAATCCTACTCTTCAAGACAATACTTGAAAAGAAGCGAGGTGCAGAGTTTGTGCAATCACTTGTTTCCAAAATTTCGCAGGCACAGATTGACGAAGTTTTAGACAACATTGACATGTATTTTGAAGACTCGTCCCTATTTCTCAGAATAGGAAAAGGGGAGATTGTAAACAAGATAATTAATTTACAACAAAATAATGCAATAAAGATCAAGATTAAAGTTCCAATTTACAAAAAAGATGACATTGTAAGAACATATACGGAATTATTGCGAGCCTAAATTACAAAATTCGTCTGCTTGAGGATGGTTTAATAGTATTTGACGACCAAAAAGAGAAGGGAATGAGGTAATATTTTTGCCGCTCC
>JAGWGO010000232.1 GCA_028867395.1 Nitrososphaerota archaeon
GACACGGGCGAGTTTTTACCTTTCCAGGAACTTATGCACAGAAGGCGCAAGTACAACATCTCAAAGGCAGTGCAAGATTATCCCATTACAGTAAATCTGTTTGATATCATGTTTGTTGACGGCAAGAGCTGCCTTGACATGCCGTACACTGAGCGCCGCAAATTGCTTGAAAGTATTGTAAGCGAGGATTCCTTTGCAAGAGTAATGCCAATGGTAATAGTCAAGTCAGACGACGAGGTAGAGGACTTTCTTGAAAATGCCATCAATTCCGGATGCGAAGGGTTAATGCTCAAGCAGCTTGACTCGTCTTACAGAGCAGGCGCGCGCGCAAGCAACTGGCTAAAATTAAAACGCGAGTACAGAAACGAGCTTGGCGACTCACTTGACTTGGTTGTAACAGGAGCATTTTATGGAAGAGGAAGGAGAACTGGAAGATATGGCGCGTTACTCTTGTCTGCATATGACGAGGACTCGGACAGTTATCCAAGTGTCTGCAAGGTCGGAACGGGATTTACTGACGAGAGCTTGGACCAGTTTTACCAAATATTATCAGACAAGATTGCAATCAAAAAGGACCCAAGAGTAGAGAGCGGTCTTGAGGCAGATGTGTGGTTTGACCCAGAGGTTGTAATCGAGATAGTGGCATCTGAGATCACATTGAGCCCAATCCACAAGGTAGCGCTTGACAAGTTGAGAAAGGGAAGCGGTCTTGCACTTCGTTTTCCCAAGTTTACAGGAAAGATAAGATTTGAGAAAACTCCTGAAAACGCAACCTCGGTCAATGAGATTATCACCATGTACAACAGTCAGAAAAAAGTAGTCCAGAGCGAAAAACAATTTTGAGAGAATATCTTGCAAGCTATTTACGTAAGGATTATTAGCTGCCGGCATCAAGTAAAACGTCTAGATGTATAGCGGGGAACTTGAAGTTCAGGCAAAGAGAAAGGCACTTGCCGTTTTGCAAGATGAAATAAACAGGATTCTTAACGCAGTCAGAGACCTTTCATCGCTTCCCGAGCTGATAATCAAGTCTGACAAGTCCGAGGTAAAGCAAGTCCTTGAGAGAATAAAGAATACAGAAGACGAGGTAGAGGCCTTGCGCAGAAAGATTACTCGAGAGATTGCAGACGTCGGCGGGCTCATGATGAACAGGGAGAACCTGTTGAACACAGCGTACACCATGGATGAGATTGCAGGCTACATCACAGGTATAGCCTTCAAGTTATCCAACATAAAGGGAGCCACTCTTAAGAAAGAAAAGATAGAGAAGGACCTGGGCGAGCTCATAGAACAAGCAGTAGACCAGATCTACAAGTTAAATGAGATTGTTCGAGCTCTTGGCGGAAATGCCACAGTTGCAATAGACTTGGCCCACGAGGCACAGAAGATAGAAAGAACTGTAGATGAAAAGTATCGCGCGTTAACCATAAAGGTCCTCGATGAGGTTACAACAACAAAAGAGCTCATGCTCCTAAAAGATGTGGTAGAAGGTATTGAGGAAATGTCCGACAAATGCCTCAATGTATCAGACTCGTTCATTTTGCTGGCACTCAGCCTCTAAATCATAAAATTATCTTTTTCCCTTTTTTTGACTTGACGTAAACACTAAAATCGATTGGCTGATGCACGTCACGTAATTGAAAGGAGAATTAATTGAAAACAGAATAGTTGTCTGGGATCTTGACGAGTCAAGATCGCTTTTTGTCAATGGATACTATGGCAAGCCAATTGGAATCACAAAACCCAAACCCGAGGAGATAAACGTACCACTGATTTTGGACCTAATAGAGGGATACTATCTATTAGAAAATTCAAAGCTCAAAGTATACAGGGCAAGAAAAACAGTCTCGTCAAGTGAACTACTTGAGATATGCAGAAGAGAGCACCACAACTTTGACAAAAAGTATCTAGTCTACAAGGACTTTAGGGACAAGGGCTACATTGTAAATCCTGGAATAAAGTTCGGATGTGATTTTGCAGTATACCAAAAAGGCCCTGGTATAGACCATGCACCATACTTGGTGCAAGTTTACAACTCTTCGGATACAATAGCTGCAACAAGTGTAGTACTTGCTGGAAGACTTGCTACAACTGTTCGAAAACAGTTCATACTTGCAATTCCAAGAGGAAATAAGATTGACTGCCTCGCGCTTGACTGGTGGAGAGCTTAGAGAGTTTTCTTGACATGCGAGGCTATCCTATCGTATACTTCGAAGAGTTCTTTTGTGATACCTAGTTCTTGGCTGCTCTTCCACCTGCCGTGAATCCTGATGCCTTTCTTTGTGGGTTCTACCCAGATGAATGTATCCTGGTATGGTAGTTTGAGTATCATACTTTTGAGATCAGAGTCAGAGTTTAGCTTTTCTGCAATCTCACCACCGACCCATTCTACCCCCGCAACTTTTTTTTGTGCAAAGTGACCCGCAGTCTGTATCCTTGTCTTTGCAATAAAATCATCAGAGTTTATTGGGTTTTCGACTCGCACTATAAAGTGAGCTTGGTACCTGTCTTGAGCGCCCCATGGAAGAGGATTCAGATCTTGTGCCATTTCCCTAACCCTTCTGAATTATCTGAATGACGTCTACGTTGCTACCCTTGATTGCAATGCATCCGTGGTTTGTG